>NZ_JBVJMN010000038.1:0-80755 GCF_055584185.1 Streptomyces sp. NPDC104202
GCGTAGCGCCAGCTACGCCGCCCGCCCCCCCCCCCCCCCCCCCCCCCCCCCCCCCCCCCCCCCCCCCCCCCCCCCCCCCCCCCCCGCCCCGGGCTCACGACGAGGGGCGCCCGTCAGGCGCGGTGCCGGCCGTCGTAGTAGCCGGCGATCTGTTCGTGGTACTCGGGGTTGCCGAGGTGCTTGTCCTTGTCGAACTCGGGAGCGTTCTTGATCTGCTCCTTCGTGAGGTCCACGTAGACCCTCTCCTCCCCGGCGTCGACGCGGCTGACGGTGCCGGCGGGCAGGAGGACCTCCTTGCCGAAGATCCACGGGCCCGTGTCGACCACGATGTAGGCCGAGCCGACCTCGTCGGAGTGCTTGTCGACCTTGCCGATCGAACCGTCGGCCGCCTCGACCTTGTAGCCCGTCAGGTCGCCACCGGCCAGACGGCCGGAGGTCTCACGGTAGCCCCACACATTGCCGGTCATACGCAATCAACCCTTTCGAAGAAAAGGAACAGGGCCGGAATCGGAACAACCGGCCCGCATTCCGTGTCGGTATCAGGTCCGCGGCGGACATCTCACTCCGGCCTGAATTCCGCCTGCCCCGCATCCACTGAGGTACACACCCGCAAGAACGCCGAGCACAGGGACGAGAAGCCGGGGAACTCCGGTTATCAGCCTCCGAAGCACCGGATGACCGACCCCGCCCCCTCCACCCGACCCCTCGTCGGTTTCTCCTCACGGCATATCGGAAAGCGCAGGCGCCTCCCCTTCACTCGGCACGGTGATGCCACCATGACGGCGGTCCCGGAATTCCGGTCTCCTCACGTGCGGGTGCGCTTCCGCGGCGTCGCGCGGCACGGCGGATCTCCGGCCGGGATCACGCGTCGAGGGCGTCGACCGCTGCCGTCGGCTCACGCGGTCCTGCGTACGGTCACGACGGGGCAGTGCGCGCGTGTCATCAGGGCCTGGCTCACCGAGCCGAGGAGCAGGCCGGCGATGCCGCCGCGGCCACGGGCGCCGACGACGAGCAGCCGGGCCGTCCGGCTCGCGTCGAGCAGGGCGTCACGGGCTTGCCCGTCGACCAGTTCGCGCCGGACGGTGACGTCCGGGTGGGTGTCGGAGCGGCCGGCCAGCGACTGGGCCAGCATCCGTTCGGCGATCTCGGCGGCCGGGCCCTCGGGGGTGTCGTCCGGCTGCCAGGCGTGGAGGGCCACGAGTGGGGAGCGGCGCTGCGCGGCTTCCGCGAAGGCGACGTCGACGGCCTCGTCCCCGTCCGGGGAACCGTCGACGCCGAGGACGACGGGACCGGTGCCGGCGGAGGACAGGTGTCCCTCGCGTACGGTCATCACCGGGCAGTGGCTGCGGGCGGCCAGGGACACCGGGGTGGAGCCGAGCAGGAGACCGGCGATGCCGCCCATGCCCCGGGAGCCGACGACGATGAGGCTCGCCGCGCGGGACTCGATCTCCAGGACGTTCACCACGTCGCCGGTGACCACGGACCGGGTCACCACGAGGTCGGGCGCCACGCGCACGGCGTGCTCCGCCGCCTCGTGGACCAGGGTTCTGGCGGCCGGGTCGGGCACCACCAGACGGGGCTTGATCGGGACCTCGGCGTGCACCACGCGCAGTTCCGCGCCGCGCCGGGACGCCGCTGCGGCGGCTGCCTCCACGGCGGCGAGACTCGTCGCCGAGCCGTCCACACCGACCACGACCAGATTGCCCATAGCTGGCTGCTCCGTTTCAGGCTGCGGATTCTCAGCCTCGCCCCATCGGCAGGTCGCTGCAATTCTTGGGCGCCCCGGGCACGGCGGCACGGCGTACTCGGCGGACGGAGCCCCGTCCCGCGCGCGGCGGGGCTCACCGGCCCACGACGGCGCGGGGGACGCCCGGGCGGCGGGTCGCAGGTCGGCGGCGATGTCAGTGGCGGGACCTACCGTCGACAGCAGGTGGGCCGGGAGCCGCCCGGCCCCGACGGACGTCCGGGAGCCGTCATGGGCGACATCAGCCTCCACCCGAAGGACATGCACCGGCTTCTGGCCGACCCGGCCGACCGGTACGGGGCGCCGTACCAGCGGGCGTACGCCGAGCTGGCCGTGTCGCATCGCGGCCGGCCCGTCGGCGAGATCGTGCCGTTGCTCCGGACGGCCGCGGACCGGGCTCTGCTCGGGTTCAGCGACGCGGACCTGGCGGAACAGGCCGCGGCGATCAGCAGCGGAGCCCCGTACCGGCTCCGGGTGCGCGTCTCGGCCGGCTGACCCCTTCGCCGGGCGCGCGGCGGGTTCCGCTATCGGCCCCGCGGCGCGGCGCCCACCCCGTCGACGGCCTGGACGGCGTCGACGAGGGAGGCCAGTTCCGGGTTCCCGGCGGCGTCGTCGAGGGCCTCGCGGAGGGCCGCGTCGTTGGTCGGGCGGGCCTGGTCGAGGAGGGCCAGACCCGACGCGGTGACGTCGGTGTAGATGCCGCGGCGGTCGGTGGGGCAGAGGTAGCGGGAGAGCAGGCCGCGGTCCTCCAGGCGGGAGACGAGCCGGGTGGTGGCGCTCTGGCTGAGGACGACCGCGTCGGCGACCTGCTTCATCTGCAGGTGGCCGCCCTCCCCGTCGTGCTGGCGGCTGAGGACGTCGAGGAGGGCGTACTCGCGGACGCTCAGGTCGTGTCCGGCCTGCAGGGCACGCTCGATGCGGGCCTCGATCTTGCCGTGCAGGAGGGAGAGCGCGCCCCATCCGCTGGCGAGTGCGGTGAGTGCGGGGTCCGTGGCGGTCATGGGACGGGGTCTCCTTACGAGGGGGCGGGAGCCAGGGTACGCGCGGGAGAAATGACCGGCCAGGGCCCCCGGAGGGCCGACGCAAGGGTCCGTGGGCCGGGCGGGGCGGGGCGGTCGGCCCGCGAGCGCACGATCACATCGCACGAGGATTGGCCGCGCTTGCATTTATAGCGCGCTTGCAACTATTGTCGAAGCGCCTAAGGAGCTCACTCAAGCAATCGTAGAAGGTCGAGCCCATGCCCCTCGCACTCCTCGCCCTGGCCATCGGTGCCTTCGGGATCGGAACCACCGAATTCGTGATCATGGGTCTGCTGCCCGAGATCGCCGCCGACTACGGCGTGACGATCCCGACGGCCGGACTCCTCGTCACCGGATACGCCCTCGGCGTCGTCATCGGCGCCCCCCTGCTCACGGTGCTCGGCACCAAGGTGAGCCGCAAGCGGATGCTCATGCTGCTCATGGGCCTCTTCGTGATCGGCAACCTCCTGTCCGCCGTCGCCCCGAGCTTCGGACTCATGCTGGCCGGCCGGGTGGTCGCCTCGCTCGCCCACGGCGCGTTCTTCGGCATCGGCTCCGTCGTCGCCGCCGAGCTGGTCGCACCGGACAAGAAGGCCGGCGCCATCGCCACCATGTTCACCGGACTCACCGTCGCCAACATCGTGGGCGTGCCCCTGGGCACCTTCATCGGGCAGGCCGTGGGCTGGCGCACCACCTTCGCCGTCGTCGCCGCGCTCGGCGTCGTCGGACTGTTCGGCATCGCCAGGCTGGTGCCCGCCACGCCGCGCCCCGAAGGCGCGCGGCTGCGCCGTGAGCTCACCGCCTTCCGCAACCCGCAGGTGCTGCTCGCCATGGCGATGACCGTGCTGGGCTTCGGCGGCGTCTTCGCCGCGATCACCTACATCGCCCCGATGATGACGCACGTGGCCGGATACTCCGAGGGCGCCGTCACCTGGCTGCTCGTCCTGTTCGGCATCGGCATGTTCCTCGGCAACCTCATCGGCGGCCGGTACGCCGACCGCGCGCTGATGCCCATGCTGTACACGACCCTCGGCGGGCTCGCGGTCGTCCTCGCCCTCTTCACGGTGTTCGCGCACCAGAAGGTGCTCGCCGCCGTCGCCATCCTGCTCGTCGGAGCCCTCGGCTTCGCGACCGTGCCGCCGCTGCAGAAGCGGGTCCTCGACCAGGCGCACGGCGCGCCGACCCTGGCCTCCGCGGTCAACATCGGAGCCTTCAACCTCGGCAACGCGCTCGCCGCCTGGCTCGGCGGCCTCGTGATCTCCGCCGGCTTCGGCTACACGTCCCCCAACTGGGTCGGCGCCGTCCTCGCCGCCGCCGCGCTCGGCCTCGCCTTCTGGTCCGCAGCCCTGGAGCGCCGTACCCCCGCGGCCGGCCCCGCCGATACCGCCGCCCCGGCCCCCGTCCCCGCACACCACTGACCTCCCCCTCCCCCACCGCACTCGCACTCCGAGGAGAAGCGCCATGAGCACCACCACCGCGACCGCCGTCACGCCCCTGTCGACCGCCGACGCCGAGATCCTGGTCGACGCCGCCCGCCGCGCCGCCGAGGCGGCCGGCGTCACCGTCAGCGTGACCGTCCTGGACGCGGGCGGGCACCTGCTCGCCTTCCGTCGCGACGACCGCGCGGTGCTGATCTCCGGCGAGACCAGCACCCGCAAGGCGTACACGGCACTCCAGCTCGATGCTCCCACCGCGGCGCTGGTCGACCTCGTCAAGCCCGACGGCCCCTTCCACTCGCTGCCGACGGCGCTCGACCGGCCGCTGCTGTTCATCGCCGGCGGCATACCGGTCCACCGCGACGGCCGACTGATCGGCGCGATCGGCGTCGGCGGCGGCGCGCCCGAGCAGGACCACGGCTTCGCCGGCGCAGCCGTCGAGGAACTCGCACGATGACCCGCACCACCCACGAGGCCCTCGACGGCGTCGACACCTTCGTCTTCCGCGACGGGCTCGTCAGCGCCCAGAGCGTCCGCTACACCCTCACCCCCCGCACCACGTGAAGAAGGACCCGCACACCATGGCACCTTCCACCGTCCCCACCGTCACCCTGAACAACGGCGTCGAGACCCCGCAGCTCGGCTTCGGCGTCTTCCAGGTCCCCGACGACGAGACCGCCGCCGCGGTCACCACCGCGCTGGAGACCGGCTACCGCAGCATCGACACCGCCGCGGTCTACGGCAACGAGACCGGCGTCGGCCGCGCGCTCGCCGCCTCCGGACTCCCCCGCGAGGAGCTGTTCGTCACCACCAAGCTGTGGAACGCCGACCAGGGGTACGACGCCACGCTGCGCGCCTTCGACGCCAGCCTCTCCAAGCTCGGACTCGACTACGCCGACCTCTACCTGATCCACTGGCCGACCCCGGCCCGGGACCTGTACCGCGCCTCGTGGCGAGCCCTGGAGCGCCTCGCCGACGAGGGCCGCATCCGTGCGGCGGGCGTCTCCAACTTCCAGCCCGGCCACCTGGCGCGGCTCATGGAAGGCGCCGATCTGACCCCGGCCGTCAACCAGATCGAGCTGCACCCCGGCCTCCAGCAGGCGGAACTGCGCGCGCTCCACGCCGGGCACGGGATCGCCACCGAGGCGTGGAGCCCGCTCGCCCAGGGCGCGGTGCTCGGCGAGCCCGTCATCGGCGACCTGGCCGCCCGCCACGGCAAGTCGCCCGCCCAGGTCGTGCTGCGCTGGCACCTCCAGCTCGGCAACGTCGTCATCCCCAAGTCGGTGACGCCGGCCCGGGTCCGCGAGAACTTCGACGTCTTCGACTTCACCCTCACGGAGGACGAGATGGGCGCCGTGGCCGCGCTCGACCGCGGTCTGCGCACCGGCCCGCACCCCGACGAGCTCAACTGAGCCGCGCTCCCCACTCCCCCCACTGCGCCACCCCCCGCTCACAGAAGAAGGCACTCGCATGTCGCTCAAGGAAATCCTCCCCGGCCGTCTCGGCTTCGGCACCGCGCCGCTCGGCAACATGTTCCGCGCGATCCCCGACGAGGAGGCCCGCGCCACCGTCGAGGCGGCCTGGGACCACGGCATCCGCTTCTACGACACCGCCCCCTTCTACGGCGCCGGCCTGGCCGAGACCCGCCTCGGCGAGGTCCTCGCCTCCAAGCCCCGCGACTCCTACACGCTGTCGACGAAGGTCGGGCGGGTCATCCTCGACGAACACGAGGGCGCCGCCCGCGACCTGGGGGAGAAGGGCGGCCTGTTCGAGCACGGCAACCCCCACAAGATGGTCCACGAATGGACCGCCGAGGCCACCGAGCGCTCGATCGAGGACAGCCTCGAACGCCTGGGCACCGACCGCCTGGACATCGTCTGGGTCCACGACATCGCCCAGGACTTCCACGGCGACCAGTGGCTGCAGAAGTTCGAGGAGGCCCGCACCGGCGCCTTCCGGGTCCTGTCCCGCCTGCGCGACGAGGGCGTCATCAAGGCCTGGGGCCTGGGCGTCAACCGCACCGAGCCCATCGAGCTCACCCTCGCCCTGGACGAGCCCCGCCCCGACGGCTTCCTCCTCGCCGGTCGCTACACCCTCCTCGACCACGACCACGCCCTGACGCGGCTGCTCCCGCTGGCCCAGGAACAGGGCGTCGACATGGTCGTCGGCGGCCCCTACAGCTCCGGCGTCCTCGCCGGCGGCACCCATTTCGAGTACCAGGAGGCCCCCGCCGAGATCATCGAGCGCGTCGGCCGGCTCACGGAGCTGACCGCCCGGCACGGCATCGGCATCAAGGCCGCCGCACTGCAGTTCTCGCTCGCCCACCCGGCCGCCGCCGCCGTCATCCCCGGCGCCACCCGTCCCGGCCGCATCGCCGAGGACACCGCCGCCCTGAACGAGGACGTACCGGCCGCCTTCTGGACGGACCTGCGCGCCGCCGGACTGGTCAGCCCCGCGGCCCCGCTGCCGCACGGCGCCTGACCACCGTCCCGCACCTCCCCCGTACCTCCGCGCGGCCCACCATCCCCCACTCCCCCCACGCCACTTCCCCGACAGGAGCAACGCCATGGCTTCCACGTCCGTCTCCCGCCTCGTCCCCGCCTCCCCCCAGCAGGTCTGGAACCTCATCGGCGGATTCGACGCGCTGCCCGACTGGCTCCCGTACATCCCCGAGAGCACCGCACTCGAAGGCGGGCGCGTCCGGCGCCTGACCAACCCCGAAGGCGAGGTCATCGTCGAGCGCCTCGTCTCTTTCGACGAGGCCGGGCGCCACTACAGCTACGCCATCCTGGAGGCGCCCTTCCCGGTCACGGGCTACCTCTCCACCCTGCGCGTCCACCCGGTCGCCGGCCGGGACGACGTGGCCGAGGTCCAGTGGTCCGGACGCTTCACTCCCGACGGCGCCACCGACGCCGAGACCGAGGAGCTCTTCGCCGGCATCTACCGCGACGGCCTCGACGCGCTCCACCGGACGCTCGCCGCCTGACCGCGCACGGCGCCCCACCCCCACACGGCCCGGACACGCCTCGCGCCTGCCCGGGCCGCGGTGTGTCCGGCACGGGGGCCGGGCGGGTCAGTGCCCGACGGTGAGTTCGCCGCTCAGCCTGGCGTGCAGTTCGGCGCTGGCGGCGTCGAGGCCGGTGATCACGACGGTCTTGCCGCGCTGGGCGTACCGGCTCTCGACCGCGTCGAGGGCGGCGACGGACGAGGCGTCCCAGATGTGGGCGCCGGACAGGTCGACGACGACGCGCTCCGGGTCGCCCGCGTAGTCGAACCGGCCGACGAGGTCGTCGGAGGAGGCGAAGAACAGCTCGCCGGTGACCCGGTAGACCACCTCGCCGCCGTCGGGGTCGAGGACCGCGGTCACCCGGGCCACGTGGGCGACGCGCTTGGCGAAGACGGCCAGGGCGATCAGCGAGCCGGCGACGACGCCGACGGCGAGGTTGTGGGTGGCGATCACACAGGCCACGGTCACGAGCATGACGACGATCTCGCCGGCGGGCATCCGCCGCAGGGTCTTCGGGGCGACGGAGTGCCAGTCGAAGGTCGCGAACGACACCATGACCATGACCGCGACCAGTGCGGCCATGGGGATGTCGGAGACGACCGGGCCGAAGACGATGCACAGGACCATCAGGAACACGCCGGCCAGGAAGGTCGAGACGCGGGTGCGGGCACCCGAGACCCTCACGTTGATCATCGTCTGGCCGATCATGGCGCACCCGCCGATCCCGCCGAAGAAGCCGGTGACGATGTTGGCGACGCCCTGTCCGATGGACTCCCGGGTCTTGTTCGAGCGGGTGTCCGTGATCTCGTCGACGAGCTTCGCGGTCATCAGCGACTCCATCAGCCCGACCAGGGCCATGGCGAAGGCGTACGGCGCGATGGTCGCCAGCGTGTCGAGGGTGAACGGCACGTCGGGCAGGCCCGGAACGGGCAGCGCGGAGGGCAGGGCGCCCTTGTCGCCGACCGTCGGCACCGCGATCCCCGCCCCGACCGTGAGGGCGGTGAGCGCCACGATCGACACGAGCGGCGCGGGGACCACCCTGGTGATCCTCGGCAGGAGGACCATGAGCGCCAGGCCACCGGCGAACAGCGGGTACACCGGCCACGGCACCCCGGTCAGCTCGTGCAGCTGCGTCATGAAGATCAGGACGGCGAGGGCGTTGACGAAGCCGACCATCACCGAGCGCGGGATGAACCGCATCAGCTTGGCCACGCCCAGCGCCCCGAGCGCCACCTGGAACACCCCGGCCAGGATGACGGCGGCGATCAGATGGCCGAGGCCGTGTTCGCGGTTGAGGGGTGCGATGACCAGGGCGACGGCGCCCGTCGCGGCCGAGATCATGGCCCGCCGGCCGCCGACCACCGCGATCGTCACGGCCATGGTGAACGAGGCGAACAGTCCGAGCGCCGGTTCGACGCCGGCGATGACCGAGAAGGAGATCGCCTCGGGGATCAGCGCGAGGGCGACGACGAGCCCGCCCAGGATCTCGGTGCGCCAGACCTTGGGGTCGGACATCCAGTCGGGCTTCAAAGCACGCAGGCGGGAGACCGCGGACACGGCGGTGACAGCAGAGGACAAAGCGAACGGACCTGTCGTGAATCGGGAGGACGCCGGGGGCGCCATCGATCCCGGCACGGCAGCGGCGGGACGCTGCTCTCGCCTGCTGAAACCTTACCCGTCCAGCTCGGCGCCCCTACGACCACGGTGGTGCGGGGCCGTCCCGGGCCGCGCGGGCCTGGAGCGCCGCGAGAGCGGCGCGGGTGGTGGCGCCGGCCTCGCGGGAGATGCGGCCGAGGTGGGACTCGACCGTACGGGGGCTGAGGTAGAGGCGGGCGGCGATGGCGGGCGTGGTGAGGCCGTCGGCGACGAGGCCGACGATCTCGCTCTCGCGGCGGGTGAACGGCGCGGCGGGCGGCTCTGCCGGGCCGGAGGGGGCGGGCGGCTCCGGCAGCGCCCGGCGGATCAGGTCGGCGAGTTCCACAGTGTCCGGTCCACCTCGGTGCGGACCTGCGGGTGCAGCCTGGCGTGCGGCGCGGACGAGGTGAGTTCGAGTCCGAGGCCGACGACGTCCGCGTCGGACGGGGCGGGGGTGCGGACGGGTGCGCGGCGCAGCAGCGGACCGCCTCCGGGTAGCGGCCGCGGTGGCGCTCCATCACCGCACGGAGCGTCACGGCCGCGGCCCGTACCGCCGCCGCGTCCGGCCGGCCGGGGCGAAGGGCGGCCTTCCCGCCTGCGACGGTGCCGTCCTCAACAGCAAGGGCTCGCTCGACTTCGCCCGCGCGATGAGCTGACGGGAGGCTCCGGCGTACGACGTGGGCGGTGATGCGCCCCTCGTCGGCGCCGCGGACGGAAGGGGGCCTGAGACGCGACGGCTTCGGCGGTGCCGCGCGGGCCGGAGGCACGGAGGCGCGTCGTTTCCGGGACGTCGCGGCCACGACCGCCGGTAGCGCGGCACACCTGGGACATGGCACGAAAGCGGGTGCGGCGACGGGTGCCCCGTAGTACTCCTGGAGGGTCCGCAGATCCGTCCGTCCGCACCTGGAGCCCTCGATGGCCGTTCGTCGTGTCGTGCCCACCATCCACTCCGATGCCGCGCAGGAGAGCAAGGAGTTCTACGGCCTGCTGGGATTCGAGGAGGTCATGAACCACGGCTGGATCATGACCCTGGCCTCCCCGTCCGCGCCGGCGGCCCAGATCAGTGTCATGAGCGACGACAAGACCGCGCCGGTCACGCCCGATCTGAGCATCGAGGTGGACGACGTGGACGCGGCCTACGCGCTCCTCCGCGCCGGCGGCGCGGAGATCCTGCACCCGCTCCAGGACGAGGAGTGGGGCGTACGCCGGTTCTTCGCGCGCGACCCCAACGGCAGGGTGGTCAACGTGCTGGGCCACCGGTAGGCGGCTCCGGTTCCTCCCGCATCCGCCGTGAGGCCGCTGCTCCACTCCGCCAGGGACGCGTACCCCGGTTCGCACGGGAGTCGCGGGCTCGGGGTGACGGCCGTGGACACCGCCGCCGCGGGCCGACCGCCCCGCCCGGGCCGTGCCGCGGCACGGCCCGGGTGTCCCCGTCTGCGGGTCCCGTGCCGCGTCAGGGCGCGCGCCGACGCCTCCTCAGTTCGGCGAGCCAGAGCCGTACCTGCTCGTCGTCGTGCAGATACCCACCGTCGGGACCCGCCGGGAGGTCGATGCCGTGGAGGAGGCCGAGTGCCCACCAGGAGGCGTCGTCCCAGTCGAGCTCGTCCCGTGCCGTCCAGCCCGCAGCCCATCGGTCGGCCTCGTCGCGGGTCAGCCGGCCCTCGACGAGCGCGACGAGACGCTCTTCGATCTCGTCGACCGTCGGTGGGGAATCAGCGCTCATCCCCCGACCGTACCGGCAGGCCGTTCACCGGGTCGGGGCGTACGGGCGGAGCACCATCAGCGCGTCCTCCGGGGCCGCGACCATGGCGAAGGGGAACCGGTCGAGTTCGACGCAGAGCGGGACGTCGTCGGCGTGCGCGCCCTCCCGCACGCCGTCCGTCAGCTCGACGGCGGCGCGCGACGCGGTGGCCCGTCGGAGGAAGCCGGCGGCGCCGACCTCCTCCCCCGCCGCCCTCCGGGCGATGTACTGGGCGCACGCGAGGTCTTCCTCCGCGCGCCCGTCCTCGCCGGTCACCACGAACGTGACGGCGTCGACCCCTCGCTCCCGCAGGACCCGGGCCGTCGCCTCCGCCACCACGAACCCGGCGCACAGCACGAGTGAGGCGTCCTTGACGGCCAGCGCGCCGACCGTCCCCGCCGTCGTCTTCTGCACCACGGTCCGCCCCACGAGGTCGGCGGACCTCAGCAGGCCCGGCGAGTTCACCGCGTCGAACCCCTCCGCCGGCGGCCCGTCCTTCAGCGCCACCCACTCCGGATGCTCCGCCTTCAGCGCCCGCACCTCGTCCAGCGACCCGGCGAGGACGATCTTCTCCGCGCCTCTGCCGAACGCCCAGGCAGCCACGGTGTACGCACGCATGACGTCGATGACGACGGCCACGGAGGGGACTTCGGTCAGTTCGGTGATGCCGAGAAAACGAGCGTCCATCGGGCCATGATCACGCAGTCGCGGACTTCGCTGCCAGGCATTAAGTCGGCTCCGCTGATCGAGGGTTCGGGAGGACCCCGACGCGGGGTCCGTGCCCCCGCTCCAGGCCCCGGTCGGCGACCGGGGTGGCCACTCCGGCCAGCACGCCCGGGTCGGCAGCGTGCGCACGCGGAATCGGCGTGCGGGGGTGCGTTTCGCGCTGCGATACTGCGCCGATGATCACCCTGCCTGCCGCTGTCATGGATGCGCTGGACGGACTCGCGTTCGGCGATGCCTTCGGCGATCGCTGGTTCGGCATCCTGCGGCGCGAGGGGCCGTCGGCCCTGGAGGCTCGGACGCTGCCTCCGGAACCGCTGTGGCGGTGGAGCGACGACACCGCCCAGGCGCTCGTCCTGGTCCGGGAACTCCTCGACGGCGGCGGCATCGTCGACCAGGACCGCCTCGCCCTTCGGCTCGCGGCGGCGTACGAGGACGACACGCACCGCGGCTACGGCGCCTCGATGCACGACGTGCTCCGCCGGATCGGCGCGGGCGAACCCTGGCGGAAGGTGGTCGCCGGGCAGTTCGGCGGTCAGGGTTCCTGGGGGAACGGCGCAGCCATGCGCTCCGCCCCGCTCGGCGCCTGGCACGCCGCCGACCTGGACGCCGTCGCCGAGCAGGCCGCCCGTCAGGGCATCGTCTCCCACCACCATCCGGAGGCGGTCGCCGGAGCGGTGGCGGTCGCCCTCGCCGCGGCCCTGGCCACCCGGACCCGGGGCGAACAGGCGCCGGACCGGCCGGACTTCCTTCATGCCGTCGCCGCGCGTCTCCCCGACAGCGACGTCCGGTCGGGCGTGCGGATCGCGGCCCGCATGCCGGTTCACACCTCGGTCCGCCACGCCGCCGAGGTCCTCGGCTCCGGCTACCGGATGTCGGGGCCCGACACCGTCCCGTACGCCCTGTGGTGCGCGGCGAGTCACCTCGACGACCTCCAGGAGGGCTTGTGGTCGACCGTCGCCGGCCGCGGCGACATCGACACCACCTGCGCGATCGCGGGCGGTGTGATCGCCGCCCGCACGGGCGTCGCCTCGCTTCCCGCCACCTGGCACGCGGCACGCGAGCCCCTGCCCGCGCTCGGGACGGAGTAGGGCCTCAGGGCGGCCGACGGGACACGTCGTGGCCGCCGCCAGGGTCGCTCAGCACCGTTGTCCGGGCCGCTCGGGCCGGATTCCATCGGCGGGGCGCACCCTAGGGGGCGTCCCGGCAGACGTCGCGGACCTCGGGGCCCCGGAGGAAGCCGGCCGACTCGTATGTGGCGACGGCGCCGACGTGGGAGCTCGGAGTGCCGACGAGCGCGCTGGACGAGCCGAGTTCCCGGAGCGCGGCCGCCGCGGCGACGGTGATCGCCCTGCCGTGACCGAGGTGGCGGTGGGCCCCGTGCACGCCCATCGGTTCGAGCAGGCCCGGCCGGCCCGGGCCCGCCGACCACACCGTCACCGACGCCACGGCGCTGCCCTGGTCGTCGTACGCCAGGAGGCTCCGCGCGTCCGTGTACGGCGATCCGGCCGCCATCGCCCGCCAGCGTCCGTCCGTGAACGTCGACCCGTCGAAGGCTCCCCGGAGCACGTCGGCGTATACGTGGGCGTCCTGCGGTGCGACCACCTCGATCCGCAGGCCCGGGTCCTCCACCGGCTCCGTGAGGTCTCGCCTCAGCGAGGTCCACGGCTCGCCCTCGGACCAGCCGCGCGCGCACAGCACATCGCGGAGGAGCGCGTCCCTGGGCGCCTCGACCGAGACGCTTCCGTCGGGCAGTACGCCCCGCCGCGGATCGATCACGTCGTCCCGGATCCGTCCTGCGAGATCCGGGTCACGCCGTACGTCCGGGGCCGTCGTGACGCGCAGCAGTTCGGCGCCGTCGAGGAGCCCTACGGCGAGCACCCGCCCGTCCCGGCTCCATGTCCTCACCGCCTCGGCCGTGGCTTCCGCGCCGAACCTCCAGAACCATCCCAGGTCGCCCGGGTGCAACTGCATCGGTGCGCCGTCGTCCTGCCACTCCCGCAGGACGTCCACGACTTCGCCCAGTTCTTCGACGCGGGGTTTGCTTGGAATGATCGTCATGCGGCCGATGAGACACGACGACCCCGGGTGTCCGCATCCGAGTTAAGCCCCCGTCGCCGAGGGCGGCCCTTTGTTCCGCCTCCCCCGTGGACGCGCCGGTTCCCGACGGCTTCGGGCGGAGGGACGCCGGTCCTGGGACGCCGGGACCGGGCGGGCCGCGGCCGAGGTGCCGATCGGCCGCGCCGATAGGCTCCGGCACCATGGTGGCCGTCCCTCCCGCATCGTCCGTCCCCGCCGCACCGATCGGTCTGACCCGCCGTGCGACGGTCTTCGTCGAGTCGGAAGGCATCCGGTGTGCCCGGCAGGACATCGGGCGTCTCCGGGACCTCTGGATCGAGCAGGGGATCCCGGCCGCGGAGATCGATCGCGCGGTGGCCTTCGACGCACGCTGGGGTGGTCTCGCGCTGCCGCCGGCGCCGTTCTACGAGAGCGGTCCACGGGTCCTGGGCGCGGACCTTCCCGAGGGCGCGGACGCCGAGGGGTGGTGGTTCCCGGCCGGGGTCGGCCGGTACTCCATGGCGTACGAATTCATGATCGGCCCGGAGGGTGAGTTCGGGATCCATGGCCGCCGTTGGGCGCCGCTGCACGCCGGTACCGAGGGCTGGGTGGAATCGCTGGCGCTGGCCGACCGCGCGCGGCGCCTGGCCCGCAGCGTCACGCGGCTCACCGGCGAGGCCGTCGACGCCCTGGACCTCGCGGCGTACGAGCCGGTGGCCGAGGTCCGGGGCCTGACCGACACCTGGTGGCGGGGCGAGGACTCGCTCGTCGCCGTCTACCGCGGCGAGGCCGTCGCCATGGACGCGCCGGGATGCCTTGAGGCGCATGTCTACGCCGGCCTCGACGCGCGGTTCGTCCAGGGCGGCTGACGCCGGGATCTCAGGCTGTCCGGGGGCCACTGTGCCGTCTGGGCCGGCCCGACCGCGTCAGCGACCGACGCCGACGGGCCTGTCCTGCGTGACCCGTCGTCTCCCGTACGGATGAGGGCGTCCGGCGCGGGCGGTCGGGGCCGTGCCCACGCGAGCGATGCCGGAGGTGGTCGCGCGGATCGGTGTCGACGGCGATCCGGTGGCGGTGACCGACGCGGCTGACGCCGGGTGGCTGCGCGCCCGCGTGTGGCCGGATCGACACGACGCCGTGACGCGGCTGGACGCGGAGATGGCGCTGGCGGCGACGTCGCCTCCCGTGCTGCTGCGGGGGGGGCGCCGACCTGCTGCCCGGGGCCCTCGCCCGGGTGCCCGCGGACGCCCTGCCCGTCGTCACGACGACCTGGGCCCTGCCGAACCTCTCGGCCGAGGGCCGCCTGAGCTTCGTCCGCCGCCTCGCCGAGGCGGCGGCCCGGCGGCCGGTGGCGTGGGGGTCGGCGGAGGGGGTCGGCGTCGCACCCACGGTCCCGACGCTCGGCGATCGCCCGGCTTCCGGCCACAGCAGCATCATGGGTCTTGCGGTCTTCGCAGGAACGCCCCCGCAGGTCGCGGCCAACGGCCGCTGCTGGTCGCGCGGCCGGTTGCCGGCGTGGCTCGCGAAGTCGTGGGAGGCGAAGGCCGTCGGCTGCCGGAGCCCCCAGCGGCCCTCGCACGGTGATCGAGGGGGCAGCCCGGGTCGGCCGGTGAGCCAGGCCGGCCCGGGCCTCAGGGCGTGCGGCCGCTCGCCGCGAGGGCGCGGGTGAAGGCGGAGGCGTCGGAGCCGGTGGGGACCGGGGCGGCGAAGCCTTCGTACTGGCGGTACATCTCGGCGTACCGCTCCACGACGCCGAGGAGGTAGCCGCCGGTGTCCTCGGGCAGTACGAACTCCTGGTCCGTCGCGCGCGCCAGGTCCCAGCCGTGCAGGGCGAGTTCGGCGATGAGCATGGCGACGATCTCGGGGGCGGGCATCGTGCTGCCGCCCCCGAAGTCGACGTCGCCGTCCCATGCCTCGGGCTTCGACCAGGCGGCCAGCGCCCGGTCGAGCTGGGCGGCGTAGCGCTCGGGCCAGTCGGCCTCGGCAGTGAAGTCGCGCGCGACGAGGTCGTCGGGAAGCGTGGTGCGCAGGGCGCGGTGCTCGAGGCCGTGCGCGGTGTAGAGAACGAGGTGGTTGGCGAGCTCACGGACGGTCCAGTCCGTGCAGCCGGACGGGGCGGCGAGGTGCTCGGAGGTGACGCCGCGCGTGACGCGGGCAGCTTCGTCGGCGCAGGTGGCGAGGTGTGCGTGGATCTCGTTCATGTCCCCCACGCTAGGAGCCCCGGCCGGACCGGTCTTGAACTTTCGCGACACGTCTCCGCCGGGGTCGTGACGGCCGCCCTCCCGTGGTTCCGGGCCGTCCGGCGGGAGGGGACGAGGCCGGCCCCCTCCAGCTGCCTCCCCCAAGGCCGCCCCAGGCCGTTTCCTTCGGATCACGAGGTGGGACCCCCGACCTAAGGCTGGACGGGATGATCGGTGCAGCTAGCTTGGCGGCGTGTCCATCTCCTGGCGGTCCAGCGCCGCAGCGTTCGAGCAGATACTGGGTCGTCATGGTGTTGCCGCTGGCGCCCGCACCATTGAGGCGGCGTGGGCTGCCTTTGAGGAGTTCGTGCAGGTACCGATCGAGGGCATTGAGGGACCTGAGGACGATGGGGCGGCTTCATCGTCGAGTGGGGGGTCTGGGACTGGACCGGGAACCGGCCCGCGCTGTCCCTTGGACGACTGCTGGCAGTCAACGAGGGCGGCGATCCGCAGGACCCGTACTGGCAGCCCCAGAACTGGAAGCTGGAATTCCGGGCATGCTTCGCCGAAGACCCTGCCTGGGCGGACCTGCATATCACCGGTGGCGGAGACAGCGCTTTCGATCACGCTGCCATCGGCGAGCCGCGAGCGGATGCACTCGCGGCTACTCGCCGCGTCATCGACCAGAACCCGCTCCTGAGCGCGATGGGCGGTCCGCTCCGGTCGACATCGAAGTCACACTCGACCGGGCTGGGTAGCCACACCTCCGCGTCATCTTCCTCTGGTCCTCTCGCTGAAGAGCAGGCAGCTCACGGCCGGAGGCACTCTCCCTGTGGATCGAAGCAGACAAGGCCGTGCTCGCGGGCCAGTGCGGCGGCGAACTCGGATACTTCCTCGGCTTGGCTGTAGGACATGAGCAGGTACACGATCGGTCCCGATGCCTCGTCGATGACCGGGGGCGACGCCCACACGACATCGTGGTTGACGTCGTCCGGGTATCTCGCGACGAGGGCTTCCACATACGCGACGATGCGCGGGGCCGGAGGCATGGCGACGTCGTCCGACTCCAGGTAACGCTCGTAGAACTCGTCATACGTCGAGCTCGCAGCACGGTTGTCAAATGGACGGTCGCCGTCCCACACAGCAAGGTCGTAGGTCACAGGCGCATCGTCGCAGGCAACAGTTCCGCCGCCATCAGCAGGTCCTGCGATCTCTCTGCCAGTGATCCGTAAGACATCCCCTGAAGGAGTGGGGCAGGTCCGGGACAGGAGGGCCGCCGTGTCACGCGCCGCCTCGAAGGCGCGGACCGCGTTGTCCTTGGCGCGCCAGAGCGGGACGCCGCACCACGGAACGATCAGCCGGAGCTGCTCCAGGGCGGCGGCGTAGAGCTCCGATTGGAGCATGAGGTCGGTGCGGGGGCGACGAGTCCCTCCCCCAACGGCCTGAACCGGACACCGCTGAACTCGGCTCCGCGCGCCGCTCGCCGCTCGCCGCTCGCCGCTCGCCGCTCGCCGCGGTGACCATAGCGCGGCGAACGGCGGCGCGGCAGCGCGGATCCACCCCGCCGCGCGGCCGTCATGCGCCATACGCCATGCGTCTTACGCCAGGCGGCAGGCGGCAGTCGGCAGTCGGCAGTCGGCAGTCGGCAGTCGGCAGTCGGCAGTCGGCAGTCGGCAGGCGGGTCAGCGTCCTTGACGCCGCGTCGCGTCGAAACGGCGCAACACCCGCACCACCCGCCACACAGCGGCGGCGACGGCGAGGACGCCGCCGATCCGGAGCAGCACCCTCCCGGCAGGTTCGCCGACACCGACGAGCCAGGCCGGAACGAGGAGTACGCCGAAGACGGCGGCACCCAGCAGCGCGGCCGTCACCAGGGCGAAGCCGATCTCCACCGTCATCGCGTCCTTCTCCCACCGCGACTCTCGTCCCATGTCCATGGTGTGAGTCTCACATGACGGCGCGTCGACGCGGTGGCGCGGTACGCGGTTTCCCCCTGCTCCTCTCACCGGGCGGTCGGCCTCCGTGCACTCCCAGGCGCTCCCGTGCGGCCGACCGCCACAGGTCCGCGACCGTGAGATCCGGGCAGGGAGCGGCCGCGAGGGCGCGGGGCAGGGTGCCGCGCTCGATCTCGGCCCATACGCCGGGGGTGCCGCGCCGGGCATGGCCTCCGCCGGGGACGACGAGCACGTCGGCGTCCTCAGGGGCCCAGGGGCGGATGCCGCGCACGACCGTGCCGTACGCGCCGGTGACACTGCGGGCCCCGGTGGCGGAGACGTAGCGCACCTCGACCGGGCGCGGGGTGAAGAAGCCGGCAGCGGAGAAGACCTCGTAGGGGGCGGCGAAGTCGAGTTCCTCGACGCCGTCGAACATCACGAGGTGGACGCGGCGCGGGCGGCTCGGATCCGGGGTGGCGGCGGACGGCGGCGAGGCGGTGGCGGGGTCGCCGGTGGCGGTGGGGGCGGCGGTCGCGGTGCCCGCGGCTGCGGACACGGTGGCCGTGGCACCGAGAGCGGTGGTGGCGCGGAGCAACTGCCTGCGGTCCATGGTCTCCCCGTTCGAAAGCTTCCTGGCATCACGGTGGTTCGCTCGCCGCGGCACTCGGGACGTCGGCTCCGGCGTGGCGACGTGAGAGGGGTCGGGTGACGGGCCTCGCCGGTTCCCGACGGCGGCGGCGCTCGACCGTCCACACGGCCTGCCCGTCCGCGTGGACGGGCAGCGGGGCTGCCCTCGTGACCGGCTCGGGGGTCTCGATTCCGCACCGGCCTCGCTCGCCCGCCGCCGCACGGGAACCCGGCGCCCCCTCCGTCCGACTGCCTCACCGCACGGGCACAGCGGCGGGGAGAGGCGCGGAATGGGCGGACTGGACATACGGATGCGCGGTGTCGCCTGCCGGCACGGCCGTACCGAGGTGGTCGCCGACGTCGACCTGGAGATCGCGGCGGGGGAACGGGTGGCGCTGACGGGCACGAACGGGTCCGGGAAGACGACGTTGCTGCGGGCGGTCCTCGGTCTGCACCGGCGGACGAGCGGCACGATCCAGGTGGGTGGGCGGTCCGCGGCGACGGCGGCGGAGTGGGCGTGGCGGCGGCGGTCGTGTGCCTGGATCCCGCAGAAGCCGGCCGTCGGGCGGTTTCCTTTGCGCGGGGACGAGTTGCTGGCCAGCAGCGGGGCGCCGGCCGAGGCGGTGGAGGCCGCGGAGCGGCTGGGCGTCGGCGCGTTCACGGGGCGCCCGGTGGACACGTTGTCCGGGGGGCAGTTGCAGCGGATGTACCTGGCGCGGGCGATGGGCTCGGTCGCGGCCGGGGCGCAGGTGCTGCTCGCGGACGAGCCGACGGCGGCACTGGACTTCGCCGGGCAGGAGGAGGCGGCCGACGTGCTGGCCTCGCTGCCGGTGACGCTCGTCGTCGTCACGCACGACCGTTCCCTCGCCGAGCGGTGCGACCGGGTGTTGGAGATGGCCGCGGGCAGGCTCAGGGAGGTCCGGTGAACACGCTCGCCGCCGCCGATCTCGGGGCCATGCTGCAGCTGCTGCCGGTCCGACGGGCGGCGGTGGCCCTGCTCCTGGCGGCCGTGGCGCTGCCGGTGATCGGGGTGATCATCGTCGGGCTGGACATCATGCCGGTGCGGTTCGCGATGATGCACGTGGCACTCCTCGGCATCGCCGTCGGGCTCCTGACGGGGCTGGACCCGATGCTGTGCGCCCTGGTCGCGTGCGCGCTGTCCGGCGCGGGCGTGGCGCCGCTCGCCCGCACGCCGGACGGACTGTCGGGCGCGATGGGGCTGCTGATGAGCCTGGCGATCGCCGCCGCGCTGCTCGTGCTCGCCGTGTCGGGCGTCAACGCCTCGGGCGCCTTCGCGCTGCTGTGGGGGTCGATCCTCTCGGTCGGCACGGCGGACCTCGTGGTCCTCGGCGTGCTGGCCGTGGCCGTCCCGTCCCTGTTCTGGTGGAAGCGGCGGGACGTCGGCCTGCTGCTGTACGACCGGGAGCTCGCCGAGTGTTCGGGTGTCCCCGTCCGGCTGCTGACCACCGCGCTCCTCGTGCTCGTCGCCGTGGCCGTCGCGGGGGCGATCAAGCTGACGGGTGCCCTGCTCGTCGACGCGCTGACCCTGCTGCCCGCGCTCGCCGCGCGGCGGCTCGGCCGCTCTCTGTGGTCGATCACCCTGTGGGCGGTCGGCATCGGCATCACGGTCAACCTCGCCGGCTTCCTGCTGGCCCTCTGGCTGGACTGGCCTCCGGGCCCGGTCCTGGTCCTCACGGCGGGGGCCGTCGTCCTCGCCGCGCATCTCGTTCCCGAACGGAGAAACAGCTCATGGCGCGCATCCGCGTCCGTCACGCCCGTATCGCTTCCCTCGTCGCACTGACCGCGGCGCTTCCGCTCGTCACCGGTTGCGGGAGCGAGGACTCCGCGGGGTCCGCCTCCCCCGAGGCGGCCGGCGGCAAGCCGGTGGTGGTCGTCACGACCACGTGGGAGGGGGCCTTCGCCAAGGCCGCCGGAGCGGAGGACATCACGGTGATCGTGCCGCAGTCGGTGCACCACGCCCCCGACTACGATCCCAAGCCGTCGGACCTGGCGGCCGTGGCCAAGGCAGACTTCGTGCTGTACGCGCCGTTCGAGCCGTACGCGGAGAAGATCAAGGAGGCCGCCGGCTCGAAGGCCAGGCTGGTCGAGGTGAATCTCGACAACGATCCGGCGAAGGCGGGCGCCGAGGTCGTCCGCCTCGGGGGCCTGTTCGGTACGAAGGACGCCGCGGACCGCTTCAAGACCCGGCTCGGCACGGAGGTCGCCCAGCTGAACGGCGACCTCAAGTCGGCCTGGCCGGAGGGGAAGAGCCCGACCGCCGTCAGCCAGGTCTTCACCGGTTGGGCCGCGGGCCTGGCCGGGGCGACCTCGGTGGGCACGTACGGCCCCGAGCCGGTCACGCCGGCCCAGCTCGCCGAACTGTCGTCGAAGAAACCCGCGTTCGTCCTCGACAACGCGCACATGTCGACCGGGCCCGTGCTGCCCGACACGGGCGCCAAGCAGGTGATGATCGTCAACTACCCGGGAGAGGACCTGGACTTGCTCGGGGTGTACCGGAAGGCGGCCGCCGAGCTGAAGAAGGCCATGGGTTCCGCCTGACCCGCGGCCCATGGGGCACGGGGGAGGGACGCGCGTCGGCGCGCCCCTCCCCTTCGCTCATCCCGGGACGGGGGCGGCGGTGGCCGGCTCCCTCTCCTCGCCTCGGCGCGTGGGCACTCCGCCCGGGAGGGTTCCCGCCACGTCGGCCGCTCGACGCCGGAGGGAGGCGCGGTCGGGCTTGCCCGCGGCGGTGAGCGGCAGCGCGTCCACGACGAGGACGTGTTCGGGGTGCTTGTGGCGGTCCGTACCGCGGGCGGTGAGGTAGGAGCTCAGCTCGTCGGACGTGGGCGGCTCGGCGCCCCGGGGGACCACGCAGGCGACCAGGCGTTCCCCCATCAACGGGTCGGGCACGCCCACGCAGATCACGTCCCGCAACGCGGGGTGGGCGGCGAGTTCGTGCTCCACCTCGGCCGGGCTGATGTTGGCGCCGCCGCGGATGACGACGTCCTTGAGCCTTCCGACCACGTGCAGGACGCCGCGGTCGTCGAGGTAGCCGAGGTCGCCGGTGCGGACCCAGCCGTCGGGCGTGCGGTAGCGGGCGTCCAGCTCCGGGGAGCCGACGTAGCAGAGCGGCGTCATCGGCCCGCGCGAGACGATCTCGCCGGTCTGCCCCTCCGGGAGCGCCTCGTGGGTGTCGGGGGCGGCGACCCGGATCTCGGCGACGCGCGGGTCGGGCCGTCCGGCGACGACGCCGGCGCCGTCCGTGGGCGGGATCCTGTGGTCGAGGCCGGTGTGGCAGTTGACGCCGTCGGCAGATCCGTACAGGTTCACGACGTGGCAGCCGAAGGTCTCGGCGGCGGCGGACGCGGTGGCCTCGTCGAGGGGGGCGCCGCCGACGACGAGGGCCGTGGGCGCGGGGACGCCCTCCCCCGTGTCCCCCGCCGCTTCCAGGTGCGCCAGCATCATCCGGATCATCGTCGGGACGCCGAGGACGTGGGTGGGCGCGTGGGCGCGCATCGCCGCCAGCGCGGCCTCGGGGGTGAAGTGGTCGAGCAGGACGAGGGAGCCACCGTGCCGGGCCAGGGTGACGGCCGTGCCGTTGGAGCCGAAGGCGGACGCGAGCGGGACGAGGAAGAGGCAGCGCGGAGGGGTGTCGTCGGGCATGAGGGAGGCGAGGAAGTTTCCGCGGCCTCCGGCGAGGGCGTTGTGCGAGTACGCGACCATCTTCGGCTCGGACTCGGAGCCGGAGGAGACGAGGATGCGGGCGGCGCCGTCGGGGTCGGGCCGGGCGGCGACGAAACCGGTGGGATCGGTCCGCAGGAGCTCTCTGAGCGGAATCGTTCCTTCTGGAGGCGCGCCCGGTCCTGCGGAGATCACGTGCCGCAGGGCCGGCAGCGCCGGCGCGAGGGCGGCGAGATCGGCGGCGTGGGCCCGGCCCCGGTGCTCCGTGGCGACGAGGACGGCGACGGCCTCCGCCCGGCGCAGCAGGCACTCCGCCTCGACGGCCCCGCGCCCGACCGGGAAGGGGAGGACGACCGCGCCGAGGGCGGCGACGGCGAGGTCGGCGATCACGGCGTTCCGTCCGTCGGGGAGTTGGACGGCGACGACGTCCCCGGGGCCGATACCGAGCCCGCGCAGTCCTTCGGCCAGACATCGGACCTTGCGGTCCAGCGCCGTGTAGCAGAGCGTCCCCTTGGCGTCGTGGACCGCCGTGCGGTGCAGGTCGGCTATCTGACGCGCCCGGAAGAGGCTGTAGAGGTCGAGGTCCGGGCACGTGCCGTCGACCGCCCACGAGCGGCGGAGTCCGGCGGGCAGCAGGTCGGTGAGGGTGACGGTCACGCGAGGCTCCAGGGGGCGGGAACGACGGGGGCACCGTGCGCGTCCCGGCTGATCGAGCCGGACAGGCGCGGGTCATGGGAGAGGGCGGACAGGTCGGTGGTGACGGCGGTGGCGGTCAGTCCGTGCGACCGCAGCTGGTGCAGGGCGTCCTCGGTGCACATCCCGCCCAGGTCGTACGCGGCGGTGGCCGCCGCGCTGGCGTCGCTCGGCGCGATCCACCCGTCGGACGTCCGTGCCGGACGGCGGAACCCGGGGGTCGCCCGCGGATCGACGCCGCGGCGCACCCGCTCCAGGGCCGGAGCGAGCAGGGTGTCGGCGGCACCGAGCAACGAGGAGTCGACGCGGACACCGTGGCCGGTGCGCTCGCGCAGGAGGAGTCCGGCGAGGACGGCCTCGGCGCCGTGCAGGCCGCCGAGCACGTCCAGCAGGGTCATGAGCGACGGCGCCGGCACCTCGCCCTCGGGGTGGACGACCTCGCCGGCACCGGTACGGGCCTGCACCATGAAGTCCGTCCCCATGGGCGCGTCCGCGATCCGGTCCGCCCAGCCGCCCGTGTAGGCGTAGACGAGGGCGGGGTTCACCGCGGCCAGGTCACCCGCGTCGAGACCGAGTGCGGCGGCCTTGCCCGGGGCCCAGTTGTGCAGGAACACGTCGGCCTCGGCGGCGAGTTCCCGCAGTCGGCGGCGGTCGGCGGGCGCTTTGATGTCGATCTCGACGGACTCCTTGCCCCGGTTGAGGGCGAGCCAGCGCGCGGAGACGCCGGAGCACGCCGGCGGCATGCCGCGCAGCGGATCGCCGCCCGGCGGCTCGATCCTCACCACACGGGCGCCCAGCAGTCCCAACAAGTGTGCCGCCAGCGGTGCTTGAATGCGGCGACCGGCCTCCAGGACGGTGAGTCCCTCCAGCGGCCGCGGCGGCCGGACGGGCGGCGGCGCTGCCGCCGGAGCGCCGGGGAGGAGTGCCCGTACGGACCAGGGGTCCGCCCCGTCGTCCTCCGTCGCGCGCTCCGCGAGGGTCCGCAGGACGCACACCTCGGCACCGGACGCCAGGGCGGCCTGCCGTATCCGGTCGAGGGAGTGCCTGCGGGTCACCTGGTGCAGGTACACCGGGAAGGGCGCGCAGGCCGTGGCGTACCGGAACTGGAAGGGCCGCCAGCCCTCCCTGATCGCGTGCGCGTCGGCGTCGAGGGCCCGCCAGAACTCCGCCCACGCCCCTGGATCGAGCGTCTCCAGCTCGAAGAGGTGCCCGTCGGCGGAGGTGAACGGAGGCCCCCCGGCGAGCAGCGGTACGGCCTCGGGCTCGTCGGCCCCCGACGCGGCCAGGTACTGGGAGACGGTGAGCAGGCCCGTCCGGTCCACGGTGGTCGCCACCCGCCTCGGCCCGTCGCCGCCGCGGGCCTGGGCGACGAGGGCGGCGAGAAGTCCCTGGACGGTGACCACGCCGGTCGCCGTCGCCAGGAAGTCGACGCCCAGGCCGCGCGGGGAGCCGTGCCGGCGGCCGTGCACGGCCATCACCCCGGTGGCGGCCTGAGCGGTGGCCTCGTCCTCGATGCCGGATCCGTGGGCGCCCCACGCGGTACGGGCACGGACCTCCTGGAACCCGTCGCCGCCCAGGGTGATCCCGTCCGCGTCCGTGGCCCGCACCCGGCCGCCCAGGCGCCTCAGGTGGTCGGCGACCACCCGCGTCATGGCCGGAGGCCCTCCGACGTCGTACCGCAAGGCGTCGAGGGGACGCGCGACGTCGAGCGGACGGTGGCCGGGGGTGTGCGCGGTCGCTGGTGGCGCCATGCCTCTCCTCTCCTCGCGCGGCGGTGACCCGCGCGGAGACGTGTGCGGTCGCGGGAACTGGCGGCCGGTCAGGGCCGACCACTTCCACGGGCAGGCAGTCGGACGCGTGTTCTGTCGAGTTCCCAAGACGGAGGAAACAGTGACGGAGCATGACGTATCGGCGGCCGAGGATGGGCGACGTGAGAGCGAAGCAGGGGACGAGATCGGAGTCCGGGTCGAGGAAGAGGGTCGGGCCGGGGCCGCCGGACTCGGACTCGGACTCGGAGTCGGAGTCGGAGTCGGAGTCGGAGTCGAGGGGGACGTCGCGGCAGGTGCCGGCACCGATCTCGGCCTGCTGCGGAAACGCGTGTCCGCGTTCGTCCACGAGCGGGTGATCCCGCACGAGACACAGCTCGACGCGGGCGGCCCGGGCGCCACCGAGACGCTGCGCCGCCTTCGCGCGGAGGCGTGCGAGGCCGGGCTGTGGGCGCTGCCTCTGCCGGTGGAACTGGGCGGTGGCGGGGTGTCGTTGAGTGCCTACGCCGCTCTCGCCGAGACCGAAGGCGTCAGCGACCACGGCCCGGTCGCCCTCGGATCGGCACCCCTGCTCGACGTGACCATGCTGGCGCGGCACGGTTCCGCGCGTGTGCGCGCGGAGTACCTGCGCCGTCTCGTGTCGGGCGACCTCCGCACGTGCTACGCGATGACGGAGCCCGGCACCCCCGGCACCGAACCGCTCCTCACCGCCACACGCGCAGAGCGGCGGCGCGGGGGCGGCTGGGTGGTCACGGGGCGCAAGTGGTTCGTCTCGAACGCCCGGGGCGCGGACCTGGTGACGGTGCTCGCCCGGACGAGCGGCGCCGTCGGCGACCGGGACGGCCTGTCCCTGCTCCTCGTCCCCACCCGCTCCCCCGGCTTCCGCGTGGTGCGTGATCTGCCCGTCCTCGGCTCCACCGGCCAGTACGAGATCGCGTGCGACCGGGTGGAGATCGACGAGGACCATCTCGTGGGCGAAGCCGGTCAGGCCCTCACCATCGCGGGCGAGCGCCTTCGACTGGGGCGCACCTTGCGCGCGTTGCGGTGGATCGGACAGGCTCAGCGCGCCTTCGACCTGATGTGCGGCCGAGCGGCCGAGCGGCAGGGTGCCCGCGGCCCCCTCGCGGACCGCCAGCTCGTCCAGCAGCACGTCTTCGAATCGCTGTTGTCCCTCCGCACCGCCCGCCCGCTGGTGTACGAGGCGATGGCGCTGGTCGCGGAGGGCCGCGACGCCCAGGTGGAGGTGGGGCTGGCGAAGACGGCGGCGGCCCGCGCCCTCCAGGAGGTGGCCGACCGGGCGATCCAGGTCTTCGGCGCGGCCGGGCTCGGCCCCGACACTCCCCTTCCCGCGCTGTTCCGGACCGGGCGCACGGCACGGATCCTCGACGGCCCCGACGAGCAGCATGTCTCCTCCGTCGCACGGCGTGTGCTCCGGAGCGCGCGGGCCGACGCCGGTGTCACACCCGGGTGAGGTCCACGCCGCCGACGAGGGCCGTGAGGCCGAGGGCCAGGAAGAAGTCACCCCAGACGAGTTCATGCCGGACGGCCGTGCCGCCCCTGGCGTCGTAGCAGCCGTCCAGGAGCATGCCGGAGGGCCGTGTCCCGCCCGGTCGGGTGACGTGGGCGTCCACGAGCCGGCGCAGTACGGCCTCCGCCCGGGCCGCACACGTGGTCGACGACGGGACCTCGGGGAGGCGCGCGAGCTTGAGCAGGGCGACGGCGTCGATGGCGGCAGCCGAGGTGTCGAGGGGGCCGTCGCGGTCGCCGGCGTCGGCGGTCGGGACGAGGGGGCCGTCGAGGAACTCCCCTCGCCTCAGCAGCTGTTCGGCGTGCGCGGCCAGCAGCTCCCTGCGCCACCCCTCGGCGGCGTCGGTCCGTCCGCTCCGGCCGTCGGCGAGCAGCAGCCCGTCGGCGACGGCCAGCAGGAGCCACGCCTCGCCCCGGGTCCATCCGGGCCCGGGGTCGGCTGCCGCCTCCCAGCCTCCTCGTGCCGCCTCCCAGCGCCACGCCGGCCGAGGCCGTTCCTGCCCCGCCGCCCGCAGACAGAGGTCGAGGTGCCGGTGCAGGTGTGCGGCGGCCGCCTCCTCACCGTGCGGTCCGGCTTCGGCCAGGAGAGGGACGAGGCCGGGGACGCCGTCCGCGCGGGCCCGCAGGCGCGGTCCGCCGAGAGCGGCGCCCCACGGCACCACGCCGAGGGCCGGGTCCCACGCGGCGAGCGCGGACTTCGCCGCCCGGGCGCGCAGCGCGGAGGCCCGGTCGTCGTGCGGGGCGAGGGCGGTCCCGTACCAGAGGATGAGGCCACGGGTCGCGGTGTCGGCGTCGGCCCAGGGCGCGAGCCGGGCCGTGGCGGCGGCCGCCGCCGCACGGTCCGCGTCGCCGCCCGAACGGCGGGCCCGGAGCCAGAGAAGCCCGGCCCAGAAGCCGCCCGTCCACGAGCCGCGTCCGGTGGTCGTCCAGCGGCCGTTCTCCGGGTCGGCGTACAGGGGAAAGCGTCCGTCCGTCTGGCCGGCGGTCTCGCGCACCCGGCGGAACAGGAGGCTCAGCGCCTCCTCTGCCCAGTCGCCGTTCCCCACTCGCCACCCGTTCCCGTCACGCCGTAGCGTCCCGGCCTTGCCCTCCCCTGACCGGCCACGGTCCTCACGCTCCTGACCTGTGCTCCGGTCCAGGCCGGCCCGCTGCCCACCGTCCGCGCCGCCCCGGTCGACCCCGTCCGCGCCGTCCCGGTCGACTCCACCCGCGCCGACCCGGCCGTTTCCGCCCGTGGTCATGCCGCACCCGCCGCGCTCGTACGGCGGTCCCTGACCGCCCAGAGCAGGGCGACGGCCGCGGCTGCGGCGAACTCCGCGGCGACCAGGGCCCAGCCGTCCCCGTACCGGCCGCGTTCGGCGAGCGGTCCGAAGAGCGGGGGGCCGACGGCGAAGCCGGCGAAGAAACCGGCCGCGACGCGTGCGGAGTCCCGTCCGGCCCGTCCCGGTGCGGAGCGTTGCATCACCAGGACCATCGAGACCGCGTTGCCGGACACGGCGAGGACGCCGACGGCCACGGCGGCCACCCACACGAGGGGCTCGACACGGACGGAGACGGCCAGGAGGAGGGCGGCGCCGACCGCTCCGCCCGCGAGGAGCCCGGGAAGCCACGGGGCACGCCCCGGCGTGGCGACACGGGACCAGCCGACGCGTCCGGCGATTCCGGCGACGCCGAGGACCGCGACGAGGGCGCCCGCGACCGTCGGACCCATGCCCAGGCGCTGGGCGCCGAAGAGCGCGAGGTAGGTGTTGACGGAGGCGATGCCCGCGCCGAGGAAGACCGAGAACCCGGCGAGCCAGGGAACCGGGCTGCCGGATTCCGTCGGCGCACGGGCGGCGACGGCGGGCTGCGGCGGCGGGTCCGCCGGCAGCGCGCGCCAGGCCCACAGGGCGGCGCCGATCGCGGCGACGGCCGCCACCCCCACCGCGCCCCGCCAGCCGAGGAGCCCGGCTGCGGCCGCGAGGGGAAGCCCCGCGACGAAGGCGCCGAGCTGGACGCCGGACTGTTTGGCTCCTGTCACCGAGCCCCGGCGTGGCGCGGGGACGGCCGCCAGGATCGCCTTGTTCGTCGCGGGGTTGGCCAGCGCCTGCGGGAGGCCGCCGAGTGCCACGGCCACGAGGAGCAGCGCGGGTCCGGGGGCCGCGCCGATCAGACCGAGCGCGACGCCCGAGATCGCGAGCAGCGCGACGAGAGCGCGCCGGGGGCCGGCGCGGTCGACGATCCGGCCGCCGGCCGGGGACAGCAGGGCGGCGGTGCCGAACCCGACCGTGGTCGTCAGCCCGAGCAGCGTCTCCGACACGCCCAGGCCGTCGACGAGCCGCGGCCCGAGCGCCCCCAGCAGGAACAGCTGCATCATCGAGAAGGCCATCGCCGTCGTCAGCAGCGCGGTCAGGCCGCGCGGCACGCCGGCGCCTTCGGACCGGCTTCCCGGCTTTGCCACGGATGCCGCCGTACCTGCGGACTTCACGCCGTCCCCCCTCCCGCGCGGCAGGCGGAACGCCCGTCGTCGACGTCCAGAAGTCGTTGCGGGAGCCCGGAAAGTTCCCATGGCGCCCTTGTGGGGCGCGCCACAGTCGCGTACTCATGAGCCCGACAGGTCGAGGGGGCGGCCTTCACCGCCGTACCCGCCCTCATGCCTCCGCAGAGGTGCAAGGATGGGCGCGCCATGACACCAGGCCGATGTTCGCGAGGAGCGCGGGCCGCGATGTTCGCGGCCGTCTGCGTGCTGCTCGCGGCCACCGGCCACGTCCTGATGTCGGGGCACGACCTGCCGTCCGCCGTCCTCGCTCCGGCAGCGGTCGGCACGTTCGCCGTCGCCTGGTTCCTGGCGGGGCGCGAACGCGGGCTCTTAGCCGTGACCGCGGCCACCGTGGCCGTACAGAGCGCGCTGCACTTCGCGTTCTCCTGGTCACAGCGACACGACCCCGCCCCTTCGGCGCAGCCCGGTGTGGGCCTCGCGTGGCCGAGCGGGATGGCGAGGGACCAGGCAGCCATGAGCCACGGGGCCATGGGTCACATGGGCCACCTGAGCCCTGTGGGCATGACGCACGAGGCCATGGGACACGCGGGCCTGGCGCACACCGCCCTGGACGCCACAGCACGAGCGCACCTGGCCATGGGCCACGTGCCGTCCGGCTCCCCGGCCGGCGCGCACCAAGCCGCTGCTCCGGACATGACGAACATGTCCTCCTCCTTGGGCATGTTGTCGGCCCACCTTCTCGCCGCGCTTCTGAGCGGCCTGTGGATGGCGTACGGCGAGCGCGCCGTCTTCCGCCTCGCACGCTCCCTCCCCCTCTGGTACTTCCGGCCCCCGTGGTCGCCGCTGCTCCTCCTCGCCGCCGCCGTCCCCGCGCCCCTGCCGCACCCTCGGATCCGGCGGGCCCGCGCGTCCGACGAGCGCCCGCCCGGGCCGCTTCTCCTCGCCCATTCCGTCATCACCCGAGGTCCCCCACGGGTCCGCGCTGTCTCCTGACAGCAGGCATCCCGGGCTCGTACGGCGCACGACCTCCCCGCCGTCACCCGGGCACCGGCCGCGCCTCCACGGCGGGCCGCGACCCCTCACCGGCAACCCCGCGCTTCCGTGCGCGCCGCCGAATTCCCCTTGCCTCGTAAGGACTTGTGGCGATGACTCCTGCCCACGACAGCCTCGTCCAGCGACCGCGGAAACCCTCCCGGTCCCCCCGTACACCGGACGCCGACACCGACGCGGCGACGACCCGGCTCGCGCTCGACGCGCGGGACGGCGACCCGGCGAAGGCCGATCTGTTCGTCCGCGCGCTGCACCGCGACGTCTGGCGGTACGTGGCCTACCTGAGCGCCGACCGTCAGGCAGCCGACGACCTCACCCAGGAGGTGTTCCTCCGCGCGATCGCCGCCCTTCCCCGGTTCCAGGGCCGCTCGTCCGCCCGGACGTGGCTCCTCTCCATAGCCCGCCGCACCGTCGTCGACAGCCTGCGGCACGCCGCCGCCCGCCCCCGGCTCTCCGACCGCGACGACTGGCAGGCGGAGGCGGAACACACCCAGCCGCTCGGCCTCCCCGGATTCGAGGACGGT
Source organism: Streptomyces sp. NPDC104202 (assembly GCF_055584185.1). Classification (NCBI taxonomy): domain Bacteria; kingdom Bacillati; phylum Actinomycetota; class Actinomycetes; order Kitasatosporales; family Streptomycetaceae; genus Streptomyces; species Streptomyces sp. NPDC104202. The sequence continues at coordinate 29,825 of NZ_JBVJMN010000038.1, forward strand.
GTCGCCCTCGCCGAACTCCTCGCCTCGATCCCGGCCGAACGACGCGACGCGTTCGTCCTCACCCAACTCCTCGGCCTGCCCTACGCGGAGGCCGCCGAGGCCATCGGCTGTCCCGTCGGCACGGTCCGCTCCCGCGTCGCCCGCGCACGGACCTCCCTGGTCTCCCTGCTGCGCGGCGACGAACACCCCGACCCTGCATCCACGAAGCCCACATCAGGCAACACGCCTCCCCCGCCCCGACGCTTCACGAAGGCGCCCGTACTCGCCTGACCTGCACACCCGCCCGACGGTTCGGGTGCCGACACCGCGGCACCCGAACCGTTCCCGGAACCCGACGGCCCGCGGGCCCGACTCCTCCGAGGGGGCACGCGATCCGAGGCACCCTCCGCACCCCTCCGAAAGGGCGAACGTGAACGACTCACGCAGAACCGCAGCGCGTTCGCGGCCGCCGGCGCCCGGAGAGCGCCGTCGGCGCGGCGCCTTCGGCCCGCCCGCCGTCGTGTGGGGTTTCCTGACCCTGCTGGTCCTCGTCTTCGTCGGCTCGTACGCACTCGGGGCCGCCGTCGGTCCCCTCGGCGACGGCGATCACCCACCACGGACCGAAGCTCCCCACCCGACGCAGCCGCCCCGCGGCGCGGAGACCGGGAAGGCCGTGGAGACCTCGCATCCCGCCGGTCATCAGCACGGTTCGGCGCATCCGTGATGGGGTGAGCCCGGATGGTGAGGAGCGCAGGTGACCCGCGTGGGCGACGCCGCAGCATCCGCGGGGGCCTCACGATCGGCGGCGGCAGCCCACCAGGAGAGGAACCGCCAGGTCAGCGGCAGTCGTTGACCCAGCCTCCCGGAATCAGGTCACGCAGGCGATTCAGGTCCTCCACCGTGCGGCCGCGCGCCAGGATCGCCACGCCGCCCTCGTCGCGCAGGAGGACATCGCGGCCGAGGAACCAGCGGATCCCCTCCTCCTCACAGCTACTCGGATACGGCGGGAAGGGCAGGAGAACGGCGTGCTGCGCCAGCGACTCCACGTCACGGTCGTCCGCGTCGAGGTAGTCGCAGAGTTGCTCGTCCGCATGCAGGGACTCGGACAGGACGATCTCCACGCAGCAGAGGGAGAAGCGGTCCAGCCAGCTTTCCCACCGCTCGGCGCTCTTGTCGGCCAAGTCGGCGCGGACGACCACGGCAGGGTCGTCGTCCCCGATGTCGTCGAGGCGTACGCCCCAGGAGGCCGCGCCCTGGTTCTCGTACCGGAAGACCAGAACTTCGCCCGCCTCGTCGAAAGCGAGCTCGTGGGGAGCGAGCAGCACGTCATGGTGGGCGGTCAGGTCCCGCCGCCGCCCGAACAGCAGATATGCCTCACGCAGCGCAGCCGGCAGTCGCGTCCCCAGCCGCTCTTCGGCGGCGGCGAGGTCGGCCGTCGTCCATCCGTCCCCGTCGGTCAGAGGTCCGACCCAGTGGTCGGCGAAAGCCCGTATGAACCTCCACGCACCTTCGCGTCCCACGACCCCCACGGCGAGGGACGCGGCAAGATCGAACCCTCGTGTCATGCCGCGACGATAGCCGCACCCTCCGACAACGGCCGCTCACGCCGACGGTCACCGCTTGAAGGTGTCCTTGCCTCGCTCCTTCGCCTCACGGGCCTTGCCGCGGGTCTCCAAGGCGGCGCCCTTGGCTTCGGTGGTGCGGTCGCGCATCGCGTGCGCGGCCTTCCTGACGGTCTTGCCGGCCAGTTGCTCGGCTTGGGCCTTGGCCTTCTCGCTGGCGCTCATGGCGTCGTCCTTCCTTGGCATGCCGTCCTTCGCATGCCTTCGTTCGCATGCCGTCCTTCGCATGCCTTCGTTCAAGGCCCCTACCCGGACGGAAGCCGATGAAGTATCCGGACATCACGATTCCGGGGGCGGGAGCAGAGGACCGAGGGGTCCCAGATCGAGGTTGAGGTCCTCCAGGCCGAAGCCGTGCTGCGCGCAGAGCTCGGTCATGCGGTCGTGGAGGGCGAGGAGGGTGGCGCCGAGTTCCTCCTCCTGCGTGTCGGTGAGGTCGCCCGCGTCGACCCGGCGCAGCGCCTGGCGCTCGATGAGCTGCCGGAGCAGTTCGGTGATCGTGAGAACGAGTTTGACCAGGTCCTCCTCGACCGTGTCGGAGCCGGTACGGAGACGCCGGGGGGCCGGCCGTGCGGCGGAGGCAGTGTCGGTGGGGAGGGCGGGCAGAAGGCGTACGGCATCGGCCATCGCCGAGCTGACGGCCCCGACGTCGGGCAGGTCACGGCTCATGGAACGGACCGCCGTCCTGTCGTCCCGGCCCGGGGGCTCCGACCGTGCTGGCGGAGGTGACGAGGGCCCGGAGGGAGATCCGGACGAGATCGATGTCCGCGATGGAGAGGACGATGTCGCCGGTGATGACCACGCCCCCCGCGAGCAGGCGGTCGAGCAGGTCCACGAGGGCGACCTGCCGATCGGGCAGCGCGGAACCGCGGCGGTCGACGGTGCTCATGAGCGCGGGTCCGACGACCGTGACGGTGAGGCGGCGGACGCCGGAGGCGTCGCAGGATCGGGGGACTGCGGCAGGGCCGTGAACGAGTACGGGGCCCAGGGCCCGGTCAGTTCGATCAGTACCCCCGGCAGGTCGTCCGCGACGGCGCGGACCGCCCTGGTGAAGGACTCCGCTTCCGCTTCGGGCACGAGGAAAGCGGCGTTGAGGACGTTCTCGCCTGTCGAGGCATCGGCGAGGGGGCCGCTCTGCGGCGGGTGGGCGACGTGACGGGCGGAGTGCAGGCGGCCGACCTCGGCGACGCGGTCAGCCGCGGTTCCGGCCTGCTGGTGACGGTCCTCGTGGGCGTCTCGCTGGGCTCTCCGTGCTTGCAGGTACGCCTTGCCCGGGCTGACGGAGGCGGCGCCGGCGGAGGCGGGGCCCGCAGACGCCTGTCCGGCCGACTCCGGGCCCGCGGAACCGGCGCCGAGGCGCCCGCTGTCACCGCCCGCGGGTGACGGTGTGCGGTCGCCTCGTTCCGTGGTTCCCGAGGGAGCGGCGGCGGGGCGTACGTACACCTTCACGCCGTACTCGGTGTGGGCGGCGAGCTGCGCCAGCTGCGTCGCGAACGGCTGGCTCTGCTCGTGCAGCGCCCGCACGGCGCGGGCGTGGTCCTCGTACAGCGTGGCCATCCTCAGCGGGAGGACGGTGGCGTGGGAGGCGAGGGCCTCGATGACGCGGTGGTGGGCGCGTGCGGTCTCCTCCAGCCAGCCCAGGTCCTCGAAGCGGCCGGGCAGCACTTCTTCCGCGAACTCCGCGCGGGGTACGTCGCTGATGACGAAGGCGACCGGTCCGGCGTCGGCGGGTGCGGGGGTGAGGAGCGTGACGGGGGTCCCGGCCACACCGGTCAGGCCGGGAAGGAGGTCGGTCAGGGCCGGAGCGGGGGCCGCGACGGCGTAGACGTAGGTGAGCGTCACCGTGCCCGCGGGGCCGTTCGTGGTGCGGTCCTCCGCTTCGTCGTAGGGCGGCCCGTTCGTATTGCGGTCCTCCGCTTCGTCGTACGGCGGCCGGTTCATGGTGCGGTCCTCCGCTTCGTCGTACGGCGGGCCGGGCGGGCTTCCTCCTCCGGATCCGCCTCGGTGGCGCCCGCGCCGGTCTCCTCGCCGCCGGTCACGGAGACGGGCTCCTCGCCGCCGGTCACGGAGACGGGCCACTCGCCGCCGGTCACGGAGACGGGTTCGTCTCCGCGCAGCTGGGCTATCTCCGCGCGCAGGCGCCGGTTCTCCTCGGCGAGGGACGGCGAGTCGCCGCGCGAGGAGAGGGACGGGTCGTGTTCCCACCAGTCGATGCCCATCTCCTTGGCCTTGTCGACGGAGGCGATCAGGATGCGGAGCTTGATGGTGAGGAGTTCGATGTCCAGGAGGTTGATGCGGATGTCACCGGCGATGACGATGCCCTTGTCCAGGACGCGTTCGAGGATGTCCGCGAGGCTCGCCGAGGAGCTCGGCGGGTAGCCGGTCATGGGCGGGCCGGTGCCGAACCTGCGGGCGGGATCGGTCACGTGGGTTCGCCTCCCTGGTCTGCCTGGTGCGTGGAGCCGGGCGTCTGCCGCCCGCACGCCTGCTAGGTGTCGTCGCCTGTGAGGTACCTGTCGATCTCCTCCAGGCGGTCGATCAGCAGGTCCTCCTCGCGGTCGAAGGTCTCCTGGTCGATCTCACCCGCGACGAGCCGGCGCTCCAGCTCGGCGAGCCGGGCCATGACGGGCGCGGGGTCGTAGTACTCCCCCTCCGCCTTCTCCGCCACACGCTGGGCCGCCCACACGACGGTCCGGACCGGCGCCAGCGGCAACGTGACGAGCTTGCCGAGAAGTCCCATGGCCCGTTCCTCCTTTCCGCTCCGGCCGCGCGCACGCGCGCACGGTGGCGGGGTTCTACGACACGAAGCTGTACGGCGGCAGGGGCCCGGTCAGCCGGATCTCGACGCCGTCGGCGTGGGTTCCCGCCTGCCCGTCGAGGGCATTCGCGGCCGCGTCGTCCTCGCGGGCGACGAGGAGCGAGAGCGCGAGGAAGTCGTCACCCGCGGCGGGGTGGAGGACGTGTGCGCGCCCGAGGGGCGCCAGCGACCGGCTCAGCCCTTCGGCGGCCTGCGCGCGCCTCAGCTCGACCTCGGTGGCGACGATCCGGCCCAGTTCGAGCGGGAGCCGCGGATCGGGGGAACCGCCGATGATCTCCTCGTTGAGGCGCCTCGCCTCGGGCAGGTCGTCCAGGATCCTGCGGAGCATGAGGTCCTCCGCCATGGACGCCTTCACGTGGTACTCGGCGCAGCCCGCGACGCGTTCCAGCACGTCCAGGTAGGCGGCTTCCCTTTCCTTCAGGACTGCGACGACGGCTTCGTCGTCCTCGGCGGTGTAGCCGAAGCGGAGCGGCAGCGGGGTTCCGTCCTGCATCAGCCGTTCCTGGACGGCCTGGTGTGCGGTCACGTCGCGCCGCTTCGGACGGATCTCCTCGTCGATGTCGCTGACCACGGCGCGCAGCGCGTCGGTGGAGACGACCCGTGGCGCCGGTCCGGCGGAGCCGACGCCCGTCGTCCCGTCGATCCGGCACGGGTGGTCACGTGACGTCACCGCGTAGACGTAGACGGCCATGGTCATTCCCTCTCACGCCGCGTCGGCCGCTTCGCGGGCCTCCGCCGCCGAGCAGGCGCCTTCTCCTCTTCCTGCTCCGCTTCCTCGTTCTCCTCTTCCTCCTCCTCGTCGTCCCCTCCACCGGACAACGACTGGGTCACCGCGTCGATCGCGCCGCCGAGCGCGCCCTTGGTCTTGCCCCGGCTGCCGCCCTCGACCATCTTGCCGACGACGTCGGGGAGCTGGGCCGGGGCGTTGCGGCCCGCTTCGAGGTCGAGGCGGTTGCACGCCTCGGCGAAGCGGAGATAGGTGTCCACGCTGGCCACCACGATCCGCGCGTCGATCTTGATCAGTTCGATGCCGACCACGGAGACCCGCACGAACACGTCGATGACCAGCCCGCGATCGAGGATGAGTTCCAGGACGTCGTACAGGCTGCTCGTGGCCGCCCCGCCGCCGCGTGCGGGAGCTGCGCTCGCCCCCTGGGGCATCACCGTCATGGCGTATCCCTTCGCCGGCCCCGCGGCCTCAGCTGCCCGGCCGGTCGATCATGCCCCGGCTGTATCGCCGGGTGCGCTCGTAGGAGATCAGCTCGCCCGAACCGTCCAGCTCGACGCGGTAGCTGCCCATGACGCTGGTGGTGTCAGGGATCCGTTCGAGCTCGACCACTTCCACCACCGCCTCCCAGCCGTCGTCCGTCGGCTTCAGCGACGTCACCGACTCCGGGAGCCGGCCGAGCAACTGCGACAACTGCTCGGCCGCGGCCCGTATCGCCTCCGCGGCGTTCGGCGCTCCCTTCTTCCGGGAGCCCGCCGCCTTGCGTGCGGGCCTGGTCGTCCTTCCGGTGCCGCTGTCGTCCTCGGTGGGACGGCGTCGGCGGCGCTCCGGTCCTGGCGTGGTCATCTGCTTCCTTCGCGAATCCGATCTCCATTCCCTCGGCATCTCCCCGTGGACGCGAAGGCCATTCAGGCAAACAGAACTTTCTTGGAATATCACCGCATATCCGAAGCCCTGGCGAGCAGCCAGCACATATGGGCCCCGAACGCCGGGGCCGGACCCGTCACTGATGTCGGCTCCTCTCACCCTGGAAGGACGAGGCTGATGGAGGACACGACCAAGATCGCCCTGGGCGCGGCCGTCGCGGGAGGCTATCTCCTGGGCCGCACGAAGAAGGGCCGCATGGCCCTGTCACTGGCGACCTACCTCGCCGGTCGCAGGTTCAGCCTCCAGCCCGGGCAGCTCCTCACGGAGGGGCTGCGCAAACTCGGCGAGATGCCCCAGACCGCCGAACTCACCGAGCAACTCCGCGGCGAGGCGCTGCAGGCCGGCCGCAAGGCCCTCACCGCCGCGGCCAACCGCCAGCTCTCCGAGCTCGCCGACTCCATGCACCAGCGCACCCTCGAACTCACCAACGGCCGGGGCGCCCGCGAGGAGGAGGACGAGGAGGAGTACGAGGACTACGACGACGAGCCCTATGACGAGGACGAGGACGAAGAGGAGCAGCGGGAAGAGCCGTACGAGGACGAGGACGAGGACACAGACGACGAGGAAGAGCCGGAGGAGCTCCCGGCGGAGGACGAGGACGACGACGAGGAGGCCGACGAGGAAGAGGCCGAGGAGGAGCCCCCGCACGAGGCGCCCGCGAAGCGCTCGCGGCGCGGCGGCTCACGGTCCGGCGGGTCGGGCAGCGGCTCGTCCGCGCGTGCGCCGTCGGCTCGGAAGAGTCCGGCCTCGTCCACGTCGTCCACATCCCGTGGGCGGTCGGCGAAGAAGTCGGACACCGCGGCCAAGAAGACGACCACCGGCACGACCGCGAAGAAGACGGCCGCGTCCGGGACCCGGGCACCGGCCAAGAAGTCCGCGTCGGCCGGCAGCCGGACCCCCGCGAAGAAGGCGGCACCCGCCAAGAAGGCGCCCTCTTCTCGTACCGGTACGGCGAAGAAGACGGCCGCGAAGAAGACACCCGCCAAGAAGGCGCCCGCGAAGAAGACCGCGGCGAAGAAGACGGCGGCAGGAGGCCGGGGCGCGGCGAAGAAGACCACGGCCTCCAGGCCGCCGGCGAAGAAGACGGCCGCGAAGAAGACCGCCGGAAGCAAGCCCGCGAGCAGCGCCCGGAAGAGGGCGCCGGCGAAGAAGACCACGGCGAGCAAGTCGTCGACGCGGAGGTAGGGCCATGGCCACGGATCGTGCACAGCAGGACTCGGGCACTCGCTCCGGCATGGACGCGCTGCTCGGGGAGGTCTCGCAGTACCTCGCCGCCCAGGCGGACAACCTTGCCGACAAGGCTTCGGACAAACTCGGGGACCTCACCGACCAGCTCTCCGACGCGGCCGACAACCCGGGCTCCATCGCCGACATCGGCGGTCGCATCCTCAAGGGCGACTCCCCGCTCAAGGCGGCCGCCAGCGGCACCTTCGACAACGTCAAGGAGAAGGTCAAGGGCCTGGTCGGCGGCGGCTCGGGCGGCAAGGGGTCCTCGCGCAAGGCCGGGTCGAAGCCCACCCACATCTGCGAGTTCATCGACGTCGGCGTGCCCCTGAGGACGGCGTACGACCACTGGACGCAGTACGAGGACTTCAGCGGGTTCGCCAAGGGAGTCCGCAGTGTCTCCCAGAGCGACGAGACCACCACCGACTGGAAGGTCAAGGTCGGCCCCTCCACCCGCAGCTGGAAGGCGAGCATCCAGGAGCAGGTGCCCGATGAACGCATCGAGTGGAGTTCCTCCGGAGCCAAGGGCACGACGCGCGGATGCGTCAGCTTCCACGAACTCGCCCCGTCCCTCACCCGTGTCCTCGTCGTCGTCGAGTACTACCCCTCCGGTCTCTTCGAGAAGACCGGCAACATCTGGCGCGCGCAGGGCAGGCGGCTCCGCCTCGACCTCAAGCACTACGTCCGCCACGTGACCCTGTCGGGCAAGGAGCCGGACGGCTGGCGCGGCGAGATCCGCGACGGCGAAGTGGTGCGCAGCCACGAGGAGGCCGTGGAGGAAGAAGAGGCCGCCGCCGAAGAGGAGCGGGAACAGGACGAGGAGGAATCCGAGCCGGGCTCCGAGGAGGAGCCGGGGGAGTACGACGACGCCTACGAGGACGACGAGGACGACGAGGAGGGCGGGGGCGCGGAGAACGAGGAGGACGAGGACCAGGACGGGTACGAGGACGCGTACGACGACGCGGAAGACGACGAAACGAGCGAGGACGAGGACGAGGCCGCCGGCGAAGGCGAGTACGACGACGCCTACGAGGACGAGGACGGCCCCGAGGAAGAGGACGAGGAGGAACCGGACGACGAGCTCCGGGAGGACCAGGAGGAGGATCTCGAGGACGAAGAGGAACCGCGCCCGGCCCGCCGCCGCAGGCGCTGAACCCGCAGCGGGCCCGCCGGGCGTCAGGCCGCAGCGGGCCCGCCGGGCGTCAGCCTGCAGCGGGCCGCCCGGTGTCAGCCGGAAGTGACCGGCTGACACCCGACGCGAAAAGACCCGGGACGCACGGTCCGGGACACCCGAACCCGGGACGCGGGGTCGGGCCGGGACACGAAGGAGGCTGCCGTCCCTCGGGGACGGCAGCCTCCTTCGGATCACGCTCAGTGCTTCAGCGTGTCCTTCGCCTTCTGGCCGGCCTGCTTGGCGTCCGCCGCAGCCTGTTCGGCCCTGCCCTTCATCTCCAGGCTCTCGTTGCCGACGGCCTTGCCGGTAGCCTCCTTGGCCTTGCCCTTGACGCTCTGGCCGACGTTCTTGGCCTTCTTTCCAGCAGCCATTCCGTTCACCTCCGCATAGCTCTGTCGCTCTCGGCGCTCAAGAGCACCGCCGGTCCGGTGTGTGTCCGTTTGCCGGGGCGCCCCCGAGGCGCCCCAAGACGGTCACGTCCGTAACCGGAGCCGCTTCGGCATCGCACCGTGGACCGTGGTGCGTATCCACCGTCCGGCCATCCATCGCCCGCTGCGCACCGCCACCCGTACACCCCATCCCGTCATGTGCGCGGAAGCGCGGCACATCACGGCACGGGGTGTCCAGTGAGCCAGCATCCGCCGGCGGCGCCTCTGGCGCCGCCGCCGGGCCCAGCTGTCGGCGAGAGTCACGAATGTCGCCTGCCCGCCACCACACGGTAGAGGACCAGCAGAATGATCGACCCGACGATGGCGGCCACCCATGTGGATATCTCGAAGAAGCCGTCAATGGAGTCGACACCGAATATGACCTTGCCGAGCCATCCCCCGAGCAGACCGCCGGCAATTCCGATCAATATCGTGATGATGAAGCCACCAGGGTCCCGTCCGGGCATCAGCGCCTTCGCGATGATTCCTGCGAACAGTCCCAGCACGATCCAGCCGATGATTCCCATGGATTCCTTCTCGTCAGTGAATCGATGTCCTGTAAACCGTCTTCACCGCACAGCCCGACTCAAACGTCAGAAGTCGCCCGAATTGCCTCGGCCACCCCCGGCAAGGCGCCGACACCGGCGTGCACTCCCTGACGCGCGTCCCCGGGCACCTCTCGCCTCGTTATGCGCTTGCGTCCGACGCGTGCCTCGCGGAAGAGTCCCGCGAGGAGCCAGGCCCACGAGAGCGGTGTCGGGCGAGTATGGACAGGCACGGGAACAGGGGGCTGCGGGGATGTGCGTCATGGACGCGGCGGTCAAGGAAGCCGCGGTCGCCCGATTCCTCAGCGCACACGGACGGAGGGCGGACGTCGCCGCGAGCGACCACCCCGCACTTCAGGGCCTCGCGGAGGTCGACTGGTCCCGTGTCCCCGGGTGCCCGGCCGGCATGCCTGGGGTGCTCCGGGGCCTCCTCGACGAGGCGGCCGGGCCCGATGCCGTCACGGCACTGGAGAGCGTCCTCATGGACGGCATCTTCCACTCCAGCGCCGTGATGCCGGCCGCGCTGCCCTTTCTGATCCGCCTGGCCGGTGTCCCCGGCCTCGCGACACGCTCGGCGCTGATCGACCTGCTGGTCATCGCGGCGGAGCTGTCCCGTTCCGTCGACGCGGACGACGCACACCAGGTCCTTCTCTTCGGCGCGGACTCCGACCACCCGGAACGCGCCGCATGCAGGTCGGCCTTCGCCGCGCACGCCTCCGCGCTCCGGGCCCTGGTGGAGGACGAGGCGCCCCCTCACGGACCGATGGCCGCGGACGACCGCGCGTGTCTGCTCGCGGCTCTGGAGCCGCAGGCATAGCGCCGGCCGCCGCAGCGCGACGGGGCGGTGCGGGGACGGTGCAGGAGCCCGCAGAGGTACACGGAGGCAGTACCTGAGGTCACCCCTCGTACCGCGCGGCCAGAGTGCGCACCGTCTCGGCGATCCGGTCGCGCAGTTCGGCGGGGGCCAGGACCTCGACGTGGGTGCCCAGCCGCAGGAACTCACCGTGCGCGTGGTCGATCGACTCGATCGGCACCCGGGCCTCGGTCCACGTGTCGCCGCCCGGTGCGACACCGAGGCGGCGGGCACCCTCCGGGGTGAGGCGGACGAGGGCCTCCCCGGTGTGGAGTCGCGCCCGGAAGTCGGCGAGGTAGCCGTTCCAGTACGTGGGCAGGTCGAAATCCTCCGGGGCTGCGAACTCCTCTTCCAGCGAGCCGAGTGCGAGGATCTGGTCGATCCGGTAGGTGCGCGTCCCCGTCGGCCCGCCGGCGACCAGGTACCAGCGGCCGGCCTTCAGGACGAGCCCGTACGGCTCCACCCGCCGTTCGATCTCCTCCGGAGCCCGCCAGCGCCGGTACCGCAGGACCACCGCCCGTCGTGCCCACACCGCGGCGGCCGCCGCGGCCAGGTGGGGCGTGCGGTCGGCGTCGCCGTACCAGCCGGGAGCGTCGAGCAGGAAGCGCTGCTGGATCCGCTCGGCGTGCTCGCGCAGCTCCGCCGGGAGCGCGGCCCGCAGTTTGAGCTGGGCGGAAGCGAGCGCCTCGCCGACACCGAGCTCGGCAGCGGCGCCGGGGAGAGCGGCCAGGAACGCGGCCTGCGCCTCCTGCGCGGTCAACCCGGTGAGCCGGGTCCGGTAGCCGTCGACGAGGCGGTAGCCGCCCGCGTGCCCGGCGGCTCCGTACAAGGGGATGCCGGCGGCGCCGAGCGCCTCGACGTCCCGGTAGACCGTCCGGACGGAGACCTCCAGTTCCTCGGCCAGCTCCCGCGCCGTCATCCGGCCGCGGTTCTGGAGCAGGAGAAGCAGGGTGACCATCCGGCTCGCACGCATCTCGCCAGTATCCACTGACACTGGATGTCAGTGGACCGGCCCTAACCTGCGGCGCATGAACGACTTCGACTTCCTGCACGGCTCCTGGGACGTGGCCAACCGCCGCCTCGCCGCACCCCTCGGCACGGGCCCCGCCACCTGGGTGGAGTTCCCCGGCCAGGCGGTGGTCCGGCCGCTCTTCGGCGGCGCCGGCAACATCGACGAGATCACCTTCCCGACCCTCGGCCGCCAGGGCGTGACCCTGCGGTTGTTCGACCGCGAGACGGAACGCTGGGCGATCCACTGGTCCGACAGCCGCACCGGCCGCCTGGACCCGCCGGTGGTCGGCGGCTTCGCCGGAGACCGCGGCGACTTCCACGGCGAGGACACCTACGACGGCCGCCGCATCCACGTGCACTTCGTCTGGCACCGCCTCGGCGCGGACGGCGCCCGGTGGGAGCAGGAGTTCTCCCCTGACGAAGGCCGCACCTGGGAGCTGAACTGGATCATGGAGTTCACGCGCACGGGACAGGCCGAGGCATGAGCATCGTCGAGCTTCGCCAGTACACCCTGTTCCCCGGAGCGCGGGAGACCCTGATCGAGCTGTTCGAGCGCGAGTTCGTGACCGGCCAGCAGGCGGCCGGCATCACCGTCGGAGGCCGTTTCCGCGACCTGGACGACCCGGACCGCTTCGTCTGGCTGCGCGCCTTCCCCGACATGGCACACCGTCGGCGCGCGCTGGAGGCGTTCTACGGCGGTCCGGTCTGGCGGGAACACCGCGACGCGGCCAACGCCACCATGGTCGACAGTGACGACGTGCTGCTGCTGCGCGGTCCCGGCTTCTCCCCCCGGCCCGGCACCGGTGACGTCGTCGCGACCGTCTGTCACCCCGCCGACGCCGCCGCCTTCGACGCGTACGCCGCACGGCATCTGGACCCGGACCATGCGCTGCACCGCACCGAACACGCCGAGAACGACTTCCCCCGTCTTCCCGTCCGCACCGGTGAGGACGTCCGGGTCTGGTTCGGCCCGGCCGAGCCGCCACCCTGGCCGAGCGTACGGCTGCGCCTGGAATCGGTGCGGGCGTAGACCGTCGTCCACTGGCGGCCAGAGCCGGGGGTGGGGCTGGGGCCGGGGCCAGAGCCGGGGCTGGGGCCGGGGCTGGGGCCGGGACCGGGACCGGGACCGGGACCGGGGCCGGAGCCGGAGCAGGGCCTGGGACCGGATCGGGGCCGCAGGCCGCTGGGGTGCTGCTCCGACCCGGCCCGGGGCGGACCGGTGCCCCACCCCGCGGGTACGTCGTGATCACCGCCCTCCCGAGGTGAGTAGGCTCAAGGCGCCACGCCGGAGGCCAGCAGAGGAGAGATGCGTGTTCGTCAAGGTGTGCGGGCTGGGGACGGTCGCCGACATCGACGTGTCGGTGGAAGCCGGTGCCGACGCCCTGGGTCTGGTGATCAGCGGGACCAGCGTGCGCGGGCTCGACCGGGACCGCGCCGTGCGGCTCGCCGCGCACATGCCTCCTCAGGTGCGGTCCGTGCTCGTCGTCAACGACACCCCGGCCGCCGAAGCCGCCCGCATCGCCGCGGACCTCGGTTTCGGCGCACTCCAGCTCCACGGATCGGCGTACGGCGAGGAGGACTTCGCCGCCGCCGCCGCTGTCTTCCCCCGTCTGTGGCGGGCCACGTCACTCAGCGAGCGGCCCGACACCCGCGTGGGCGCCTACGGCGAGGAGGTGCTGCTCCTCGACTCGCCCCGCGCCGGTTCCGGGGAGTCCTGGGACCTGACCCTGCTGGAGGCGTCCCGCCCGGATGGCGCGTGGCTCCTCGCCGGCGGGCTCTCACCGCGCAACGTCGGCGAGGCCATCCGGCTGGCCCACCCCTGGGGCGTCGACGTCTCCAGCGGCGTCGAGTCCGCCCCCGGCGTCAAGGACCACGACCGGATCCGCGCGTTCGTCGCCGCAGCCCGGGAGGCGGCCCCGCTGGGCGCCTGACCCGCGGCAGCACCCGTACACGGCACACGGCCGCCCGTACGACCGGGCCCACGTGCGCCCTGCCGGGAGTACCCCCGCCGCACGGAGGCCGCTCCACCGGGCTTCCCCACGGCGGCCTACCCACCCCGGGTCCGTGTCATCCCCCGAGGCGCCGCGCGAGGTCGACCAGGTCCGCCAGGTCCAACACCCGTCCTCCGAAACCGGGCAGCGGCACGTGGAGCGGGCGGCTCCAGCGGTCCGGGATCGCGTCCAGGCCGTAGTACGCGCCCGCGAGGCCGCCGGTGACGGCGGCCACGGTGTCCGTGTCACCGCCGAGGTCGATCGCGGCGCGGAGCGCTTCCTCGAAGCCGGCGGTGGTACGCAGCGCCCAGACCGCGGATCCCAGGCAGGGCCAGACGGCGCCGTTGAACTCGGTGGCCTGATCGGGGTGCCAGTCGGGCGCGAGGACGGTGGCGTAACGCTCGCGGTGACCGGGGGCGACCCGCGCGAGGGTGTCCGGGAGCGCGGCGAGGGGGTCGGCGCCGTCGAGCGCGACACGGACGAGTTCGTGATAGATCGCGGTGCCCTCCCAGGCGGCACGGTCGCCGTGGGTGAGGGCCGCGATGCGGCGGGCGGCGTCCATGGTGGCGTCCCGCCCGGCGAGGGCGAAGTGGACCGCGGCGGTCGTCGCCCGCATCAAGGAGCCGTTTCCGGCGGCACGTCGGTTGACCTGGAAGTGCACGGCGGCCGCGAGGTCCCACGGCATCCCGTTGGTCAGGACGTCCTCGGTCTGCAGGCCGATGTCCTTGGGTTCCGCGGCCGCCCACCGCTGGAAGCGGGCGAAGACGTCCGGCAGGTCGAGCCCCCCGCGCTCCAGCAGCGACTCGGCGACCAGGACGGCCATCTGCGTGTCGTCGGTGGCCTCCCCCGCGTCCCAGCCGCCGCCCCCGCTCATCTCCCCACCACCACCCGGTGCGGGATGGCGCGCGGTGAACGCTCCCGGCGGGCCGAACTCGAAGGGGCCGCCCAGCGCGTCACCGACCGCCGATCCGACGACCGCACCGGCCACGCGCCGCATCCGCTCCCCCGCCTCGCTCATCGGCTCAGCCTAGGGCCTGTCGTCACCATCCCCTCGTTGCCCGAAGGGCGGCCCTGCGGCGTCTGGTGCGTGCTCTCGGTGTGCCGGGTGGAAGTGCTCGTACGGGACGTACTCGCGCTTTCGCCCGGCGCGGCGAGAGCGCGTGCCAGGCGTCGCGGGGCAGAGGGGATTTTGACGACAGGCCCCCTAGCCGGTCGGTTCCTGGGGCGCCGGAGTGCCCGGTCCGGCGGCGGGACGGGACTCGCCCCGTTCGTCGTCGTCCGCCTGCCGCTCCTCGTCCTCGTCGGAGTCATCGGTCTCCGGACCTCGCCCGGCGATCTTGATGTCCGGCGCCTCGGGCCCCCGTACGGGCAGATCGGGCGTGACGGGGTCGTGCGTCGAGGGGACGGGGGCGGGAAGCTCCGGTTTCGAGTGGGTGGACATCAGAGTCTCCTTGTCGACTGAACACGGGTTCGATACCTCCGCTGCCCCTTTCCGCGCTCCTCACTCCTCCACCGCGCCGGCGGGGAGCAGGTCGGCCCTGCCGTGCGCCGGACGCCCCCGGCCGCACGGGCGCGGGGCGCCGGCCGTGGACGGAGAGCCCGGCAGCAGGGACGTCCCGGACGGTGACCGGGGGAAACGGCGGATGAGAGCGCCGACGCAGGGCAGGAGACCACCGTGACATCGAACACTCTCCGCACGCGCCGGAGCACTCCGGGGAACCGGTCCGCCGAACGGCTGCGGCGCACCCGGTCGACCCTGCGGAAGACCGCCGTACGCCTCTGGGACGACAACATCGCCGACTTCGCCGCGGCCCTCACCTACTACGCGGTGCTGGCGCTCGTGCCCGCCCTGCTTGTGGCGGTCTCCCTGGTGGGACTGGCCGGGGCCGGCACCCGCGAACGCCTGATCCGGGACCTGACGTCCTACGCCCCTCCGGAGTCCGCCCAGGTGCTCCGCGAGGCCCTGGAGGGCCTCACCTCGGCGCCGTCCTCCCTGTGGCCGCTGCTCGTCAGCGGGGTTCTGAGCGCCCTGTGGTCGGCCTCCAGCTATCTGGCGGTCTTCCGCCGCGCCCTGCACACGATGTACCGGCTGCCCGACACGCGGCCGCCGCTGCGCGCCGCGCACGTCCTCGTCCTCACCGCCGGCGGTCTGCTGACCCTGCTCGTCACGGGCGCCGCGAGCCTGGTCGCGACCGGACCGGTGGCCCGGCGGATCGCGGCGTCCGCCGGCTACTCCGGCACCGACGCGATGGCCGTCCTGCGGTGGCCGGTCCTGCTGGTGATCGTCACGGCGCTGATCCTCGTCCTCTACCGGACGGGACCCGTCCAGGGCCGCGGCATACGCCGCGGGTTCGGCGGCGGAGTGCTGGCGGCCCTCCTGTGGCTCGGGGCTTCGGCGCTCTTCACCCTCTACACGCAGTTCGGCACCTACAGCCGCCTCTACGGATCCCTGGCCGGGGTCGTCGTCTTCCTCGTGTGGCTGTGGTTCGGCAATCTGGCCCTGCTGGCCGGCGCGCAGTTCAACGCGGTGCGCGCACGGCCGGAGGAGCGGACCGAGGAAGCGCCGGCGGACGTCGAGCCCGCCGTCTCCTCCCCGTGAGGCGCTACAGGTAGCGGCGGATGGGCAGCACCGCGGCCTCCCTGGCGCGCTGCAGCACCGAGCGCCGCTTCCAGCGGTCCGGCCGGATCACTTCGCTGGCCTTGAGGTCCTCGTCGTAGTCCGCGTCGAGGACGCCGGTGAACTCGACGTCCATGACGGCGAGCATGACCTCCTCGTCGTGGTCGAGGGAGCGCCGGTTGAAGTTGGTGGAGCCGATCAGGGACACGACGCCGTCCATGGTGATGACCTTCGCGTGCATCATGGTCGGCTGGTACTGGTGGATGCGCACGCCGCAGGCGGTCAGCTCCTCGTAGCGGTGCTGGCCCGCCAGCTGGCACACCCGCTTGTCCGTGTGGGGGCCCGGCAGCAGGATCTCGACGTCCACGCCGCGGCGGGCGGTGGCGCAGAGCAGCTCGATGAAATAGTCGTCGGGGGCGAAGTAGGCGGTCGCCAACCGGACGCGCTGCTCGGCCGATTCGAGGATGACGCGCATCAGCGTCTGCATGTCCTGCCAGCCGAAACTGGCCGAGCCGCGGACCACCTGCACGATGGCGTTCCCGCTGGGGTGATGGCCGACGAAGCGGTCGCGCTCGTCGAAGAGTTCCTCGTGGCACTCGGCCCAGTTCTGGGCGAAGGCGGCGGCGATGCCGTCGACGGCGGGTCCGCGGACCTCGACGTGGGTGTCCCGCCACTCGCCGGGGTTGCGTGCGTCGCCGCACCATTCCTCGGCGATCCCGACGCCGCCGGTGAACGCGGTCTGCTCGTCGACCACGAGGACCTTGCGGTGGCAGCGGTGGTTCTGCTTGAGCGGCGAGAGGTAGAGCGGCTTGCGGAACCAGGCGACTTCGACGCCCGCCCGGCTCATCTCGTCCAGCAGGTCCCGCTCGATGAGGCGGCTGCCGAAGCCGTCGAGCAGCAGCCTCACCCGTACACCCGCGCGCGCCCGGTCGGAGAGGGCTTCGGCGAACCGCCGCGCGATCTCACCCCGCCAGTAGACGAAGGTCATCATGTCGATGGTGTGACGGGCGCCGCCGATCGCGTCGAGCATCGCGGCGAAGATCCGGTCCCCGTTGCGCAGCGGACGGACGGAGTTGCCCTCGGTCGCCGCGACGCCGATGAGCCGTTCGAGACGGCGGCGTATGCGCTGGATCCGCTCGTCGACGGGGCTGCCGTCGGCGGTCGCGGTGGTCGTGCCGCCGAGCGGCGGTTCTCTGTCGGACATACCGGCACTCCTGAGTCGGGTGATGAGGTGCGATCGGGCTCCGCACGACGGCGTCCGCTCGGCGCCGCACGCGGGTTCGCACGTCGGGGGGGCGCTCCTGCGAGCGCGGCGGGACCGCCGTCACGTGACGGCGGCGGTCCCGGCGGGGCCGCGCGGACCGCACGGCACCGCAAAGCGCCCCCAGGCCCGGCCGGTGCTGTCCGGCCGGGCCTGGGGGATGCGCCGGGCGAGGAGGCCCGGCACCGTTCTCGTCACCATCTGTACCAGCGGCCGCGGCCGCCGCTGGAATTGGTCGACCGCATGACGAAGCCGAGCAGCCATATCACCAGCACGGCTATGGCGATCCACCAGAGCGCCTTGAGGGCGAACCCCGCGCCGAACAGGACCAGGACGAGAAGCAGAACCAGAAGCAAAGCAGCCATTGTGTTGACCTCCTGGCAGCCGCATGCCCCGCGATCCCCGGACGATGCATCGGTCGACACGAGATCTTGGCGGGGTGTGCCCGCGAGCTCCCGGACGGGCTTCTCCGACGCGGATCACGGCGCCGCGTCAGGACCTGTCGGAGTCCGTGGGGGCCGGCCGCGGCGCCGTCCGGCCGTCCCGTGCGGTGGTGCGCAGGAGGAGCAGGGCGGTGTCGTCGGTGTACCGGCCGGTGGGCCAGGCACGCCGGACGAGGTGGTCGATGAGGTCCTCGACGTCCTCGCCGTGGTGGCGGGCGAGGTGTGCCGCGAGGTCGGCGGCCGTCCGGTCGGGGTCGGTGCCCGGCACCTCCACGAGTCCGTCGGTGTAGAACGCGAGCGTGCTCCCCGGCGGAAGGTCGAGAACGGTCACGGGGTACGGGGTCCCCGTGTCGATGCCGAGCAGCGGGGCGGGGTCGAGTGCGACGACCGCACCCCGCTGACCCCTGCGGTGCAGGAGGGGCGGTGGATGTCCGGCGCTGGCCAGGATCGCCCGCCCCCGAGCGAGGTCGATCCGGGCGTAGAGGGTCGAGACGAGGAGGTCGGTGCCCAGGTCCTTCAGGACGCGGTTGGTGTGGACGAGCACCTGGTCCGGCGGGGCGGCGGCGGCCGCGCGGAGGGCGGTGCGCACCTGGCCCATCAGGGCGGCGGCGGCGATGTTGTGGCCTTGGACGTCGCCGATGACGGCGGCCACCGTGGTGGCGTCGAGGCGGATGACGTCGTAGAAGTCGCCGCCGATGTCGATGCCGTGGCCGGCGGGCAGGTAGCGGGCGGCCATCGTCAGGCCGGGCACGGTGGGCAGGGTGTGGGGCAGCAGCGTCTCCTGAAGGCCCAGCGCGAGGTCGTGGGCGGCGTCGTAGAGCCGGGCCCGGTCCAGCGCCTGGGCCACCAGGCCGGCGAGCGAGGTGAGGACCGCCCGTTCGTCCGCGCTGAACGGGTGCGGCCGGTCGTAGGAGAGGATGCAGCAGCCGACGGCCCGGCCCGAGACGAGCAGCGGCAGGAAGGCCCATGCCTGTTTGCCGCTGATCAGGGGCGCCCGCGGGAATTCGGCGGCCAGTTCCCCGACGTCGGCGAAGAACGACGGGACGCCGGTGGAGAGCACCCGGCCGGCCGGGGTGACGTCGGTGCTCAGGGGCAGGCCGTCGAGGCGTTCGATGGTCTCCCCGTCGTACCCGTGCCAGCCGGTGATCTTCAGGCGCCCGGCCTCGGCGGCCGAGATGACCAGTCCGTCCGCGCCGAAGGCGGGCAGGACCTGCCCCGCGACCAGCTCGACGACGTCGCTGACGGCCACGGTCTCGGTCAGGGCCGACGCCAGGTGCAGGAGCTGGTAGAGGCGGCCGGTATGAGCGCCCGGGGAGGTCGCGGCGGTGGGGCCGGACGCGCCCGCGGCCGCCTCGGGCCGGACGTCGACGGGAGCGGCACGGCCGCCGTCGGGTGCGGGGGTGATGCGCACGCTGATGCCGCTGGCGTCGGGGTAGAGCTGGAAGCGCAGGCGGGCGTCCGAGGGGTCGGGCGTGGTGAACTCGACGGGTTCACGGCTGATGACCGCGGTGCGGTAGCGGTCCTCGACGGCGGGTCGGTCCAGCCAGGGCAGGGACTGCCACGGGCGCGTCCCCATCAGCCGGTCCGCGGTCCGCCCGAGCAGGGTGGCCGCCACGCCGTTCACGTAGGTGATCCTGCCCTCGAGGTCCAGCGACAGCGTCCCCTCGGGAAGCCGCTCGGCGTAGTCCGCGGCCGCCCGGGAGGTCCCGCCGGCGTACGGCAGGGGCTCGGCGAGCGGCACCTGCGCGGGCTGCTCGGGCGCCTGCGGAGGGCTCGGACAGTCGTCCAGGGCGCGTGCGACGGCCCTGGCCTCCGCGGTGATGTGGCCCCGCTCCCGTCGGCTCGCCCGGTCCGGATGGGCCGCCGGCCACAGCAGCACCAGGCCGCCCCAGCACCGGGACCGTCCGAGCAGCGGCACCGCCGCGAGGGCGAAACGGTACGGCAGGCTCGCCGCCACCCGCGGGTACGCGCGCGCCATCTCCTCCTGCGAGCCCACCCACACCAGGCGCTCCTCCCGGACCGCCTCGCTGACCGGCGCGGCCGTCGCGAGCGGAATCCTGTGCCAGGGCCACGCCACCTCCTCCGGCAGCCCGCACAACACCGCCAGGCCGAGCGCCTCCGCCGGCTCGTCGAGCAGGTACAGCACCCCCGCGGACGCGCCCGTCCGTCGCACGGTGCCCGCCAGCACGGAACCGAGCAGCCCCGTACCGCCGGGCTGCTCGCCAAAGCCGGGCACCTCAGCTCGCATATCAGGACCATACGCCGACCGGCGGGCCCGATCCTGTCGGGACGGCCGCCGGCCTGGCCGGGGACGGGGGCTGTGGCCGGGCCCCGCGGGGGGGGCGGGGTGGCAGCGGGCCCGGCGGGAGGGGCGTCGGCGGCGAGGGCTCCACAGGTCCGGGAAGGCCGGCGGGGCAGGCCGGACCGGAGATGGCACGCGAAGACCGGCAGACGGCCCTTGATCGGGCTCACGCCGTCCGGACCGGTTCACGCGGAGCACTTCCGGCGGCCGACACGGCAGTGGATGATGTCCGTGTGACTCCCCGCATCAGCGCTCTGATCTCGGCGTTCGGCGTCCTCGCCAGCGCCATGCTGTTCCTTCTCGGCATACGCGAATACCGATCCGGCGCATCGGTCCTCTGGCTCGTGATTGGGGCCGTGATCTTCCTCGGCGCTTCGTACACGCTCGCGCGGGACGTGCGGCGGCTTCGTACCGGGCCGACCTCCTGACAGCAGATCCGACACCGCGGCCGGGAGCCGGGGGGGGCGGACCTCCAGCAGGTCAGCGACCGCCTGATCGCGACCGCAGGCCCCGGGGCCTGCGGTCGGCACCGTCTCACGCCGCCTCGTACACGTGCGCCCTGCCTCCCCGCCATTCCACCCACGAGGGGTCGTCGAGGACGCGCCCGGCATCGGGCAGCCCGGTCCGGCGCAGGAACTCGATCAGGTCGACGTCTCCGTAGGCCAGACCGAGGATCTCCCCGCGCGCGGTGACACGGCGGCCACCGGTCGGGGACGGAGGGTGAACGACGATGGGTGCTCCCATACCCGGCCATTGCCCGTTGCAGGTGCCTGTCATACGCGTCGCGCAACGCTGATCGCCGGCTGCGCAGGGCGGGCGCCCGGAAGAGCACCGCGCGCCCGTCCGGCCCGTGGCCGCCGGGCACCTCGCTCCGGAGCCGGTGGACCACTCCCCCGCCACGCGGCCCGGCCTCGACGGGTCACCGCGCGAGACGAGCACGAGGCGGTCGAGGCCCAGCCGGGGTCACCCTTCGATTTCGGTGCTGGTGTGCGCGGCGCCGACGGGGGCACCGGGGCCGGCGGGTGTGGACGTCGGTCCCGCGGGCAGAAGACGAGTATCGAGTCCCGACGCCGACGCACGCCCCGGTCACCGATCACAGGGAGCGCCGCGCAGGGGGCGAGGAGACTTCTCATGACTACCGAATCCGCCGGACGGAAGAGTCCTGGGCCGAGCGACGACGCGCAGGCGCCGGTCGTGGTGCGGGTAGCCGGTGAGATCGACATCCAGCACGCGGCCGAACTGGAGAGCCTGATCACGGCGGCCCTGTCCGACGCCGAGCCCGCGGCCCCGGTCATCGTCGAACTCAGCAACTCGTCGTTCTGCGACTCCTCCGGACTCAACGCACTGCTTCGGGCCCGCGAGAACGCCCTGCGCGCCGGCCACACCCTGAGCCTCGCCGCCCCCAGCCACCAGATGCTGCGCCTGCTCGACCTGACGGGCGCTGCCGAGCTCTTCCCCCTCCGGCCGGCCGTGGCGGTCGACCGGGCGGACGCCGCGGGTGGCTCCCGCACGTCGTGACCTCGCACGTCGTGCCCCCACACCTCGTGACCGTGGGAGCGGCTGTGACGCGCTGCCCCATCGACGCGTCCGGTGACCGGATCGCGCGCCCCCGAGGCCGCCGCACGCACGGGTCGGTCCCCTGTCCGCACGGCACCACCCCCGTCCGGCCGCCGCTCGGCGCCTGCCGCGCTGATTCGACGCGTCGACCCCACGGAGCACCGGATACGCCCTGCCGTTCTGACGTCGGGTTCTCCCTCGCCCGCCGCCTCGCCCGCCGCCTCGCCCGCCGCCTCGCCCTCCGCCTCAAGGCGGCCGCCCACCCTCCGTCCGCCAGACCCCGCTGCGCGGTGCCGGAGGCCCTCGTTGCACACCTGCCGACGACCGAACGAAGTCGCGTCGCCGATCCGGTGTCGCGCCACGGCCGTCCCCGCGGCGAGGCCCCGGACCTGATCGGCCCCCTCCTCGCATGACGCGGACGATTGGCGGAAAGTGGCGTGCGCTACAGGAGAGTTGAGAGCAGGGCGTGCAGGGCAGCGGCGGCGTACGATCTGCGCGACGAGGTGTGAGGGAGGTGCCGACGTTGTTGGACGAGGCGATGACGGCTCTGGCGGCGGCAGGTGGGACCGCTGTCGTGCAGGCGGCGGGCACGGATGCGTGGGCCGGTCTGCGGCAGGCGACGGCACGGCTGTTCGGTCGCGGTGACGACCAGCGCGCGAGTGCCGCGCTGGAGTGCCTCGACGGGACGGCCGCCGCCGTGACGGCGGGCGACGGCGGAGACACCGGGCAGGCTCGGCTGCAGCAGAGGGCGTTGTGGCAGGGCCGCTTCGAGGCCCTGTTGGGAGGCGTCGACGCGGGTGAGCGCGAGGCGGTCGTCGCCGCGCTGCGCGCCGTGGTCGACGAGCACGTCCCGGCGGAGCGTTCGGGCACGAGCCAGATGTCGGGCAACACGTTCCACGGCCCCGCGGTCATGCAGATCGGCGATCACAACCGGCAGGACATCCGCTTCGGGAACGGTGCGTGAGCCCCCGACGGAGTCGGCGCGGATTCTTCGGCAACCTGTTCCACGGTCCTGCCGCCGTGCAGATCGGCGACCACAACCAGCAGAACAACACCTTCCACTATCACGCCGCCCAGCCGGCCCCTCCACAGCCGGGCGTCCCGCAGGTGCCGGGGTGGTGGGTGGTCGACCGCGACGAGGTCGCGCAGGCCGTCGCCGGCGTGTGCTCCGCGGCCGAGGGGCCCGAGGGAACCACGACGGCGCTGGCGGGAGCGGGCGGCTTCGGGAAGACGACGCTG
Source organism: Streptomyces sp. NPDC104202 (assembly GCF_055584185.1). Taxonomy (NCBI): domain Bacteria; kingdom Bacillati; phylum Actinomycetota; class Actinomycetes; order Kitasatosporales; family Streptomycetaceae; genus Streptomyces; species Streptomyces sp. NPDC104202. Next base: position 52,540 of record NZ_JBVJMN010000038.1, read on the forward strand.
GCCCACGTCGTGCGCGCCAGTCCCGAGGTGCGGCGGCACTTCCGGGGCGGTGTGTACTTCTTCGTCGTCGGCCGGGGCGTGGAGGGCCCGCACGCCGTCACCCGGCTGGTGCGCGACATCACCCTCGCCGTCACCGGCAGGGACGTGTCCTTCGACAACCCGGAGCAGGCGGGCCGGTATCTGGGACAGCTGCTCGATCAGCGCACGGAACCCACCTTGCTGATCCTCGACGACGTCTGGACGCAGGAGCAGCTCGACCCCCTGCTGGCGGGCGGCCACGCCTGCGTGCGCCTGGTGACGACGCGCGTCCCCGCCGTCCTCCCTCCTCACGCGAGGACCGTGCGGGTCGGCGCGATGTCCCGTGAGCAGGCCCTGCGGGTGCTGACGCACGAACTGCCGCCGCTGCCCAGGAAGGTGACCCGGGACCTCGTACAGGTCACCGGCGGGTGGCCTCTGCTGCTGCGCCTGGTCAACCGGCTGATCAACCGCCGGGTGCGGACCGGAGCCGACGCGGGCTCGGCCGCCGCCGACCTGCTGGCGAACCTGCGGGAGCGCGGACCCGCCGCCGTCGACAGGCATGCCGCCGCACCCGATCTCAACGATCCCGCCCAACGGGCGACCGCGGTACGGGCGACCGTGGAGACCTCACTCGCGGACCTGTGTGCAGAGAGCCGGAAGCGCTTCGCCGAACTGTGCGTCTTCCCCCACGGCGAGGCCGTCCCCGTGTCCGTCGTGGGGACGTTGTGGCACGGCACGGCCGCCCTGGACGAGTGGCGGACACGGGATCTGTGCGCGGACCTGAGCGACCTGTCCCTGGTCACCCTGGACGACACGGATGGGGGGCGGCTGAGTCTGCACGACGTCGTCCGCGACTATCTGCGCGCCGACCTCGGTCCCGATCGGGTCGCCGCGCACCACGCCACGCTCGTGGACGCCGTCCAGGCCGACCTGGCACCGGCCGCGCCCCTGACCCCGACGGCGCCTTGCCCTCCCGCCGCGTGGTGGGAGCTGAGCGACGCCTACCTGCTGGATCACGCGCTCACCCATCTCGTGGCCGCGCGGCGCACCGCACACGCCGAAGCCCTCGCCGGCGACCTGCGGTGGGTCGAGCAACGCCTCGTCCACAGCGGTCCGACCGCCCCCTGGGCGGACTGCGCCCAGGTCCCCTCCCTCGCGGCGGCGCGGCGCGCGCGAGAGCTTTCCAGCGTCGCCCACCTGCTCGTCCCGACGGAGCCCGCTCATGCGGTGACCGCCGTCCTGCGCAGCCGGCTCCACCCGCTCCCCGCATGGCGCGATCAGGTGACCGCCCGGGAGAGCGGAGAGCATCGCCCGACCCTGCGGAACCGCTGGACACCCCCCGACCTGCCTCACCCCGCTCTCCTGCGCACCCTCACCGGCCATACCGGCACGGTGGTCTCCGTGGCGATCTCGCCGGACGGCACCTGGCTCGCCACCGCCGCCCATGACGGCACCGTTCGTCTCTGGGACCCGCTCACCGGTCGTGAGACGGCCTGCCTCACCGGTCATGCCGGCAAGGTGTACCGCGTGGCGATCTCGCCGGACGGCAGCTGGCTCGCCACCGCCGGCCACGACCGGACCGTGCGGATCTGGGACCCGGTGACCGGAGAGGAGAGAGCCCACCTCGCCGCCGACACGGGGCCCGTGCACGATCTGGCCGTCGCGCCGGACGGCGGCTGGCTCGCCGTCGCCTGCGACCACGGGACCGTGCGGATCTGGGACCCGCTCAGCGGCCGGCAGACCGCCCAGGTCAGCGGACACGGCCGCCTGGTGCACCGCATGGCCGTGACTCCCGATCCCGCGCGTCTCGTCACCACCGGCGCCGACGGGAACGTGCGCCTCTGGGACCCCGTGACGCACCAGGTGACCGCATGCCTCTCCGGGCACGAGGGTCCTGCACGGGGACTGGCCGTCGCACCGGACGGCACCTGGCTCGTGACCGTGGGCGACGACAAGACGGTGAGGGTCTGGGACGTCACGACCGGAGGAGGGACGACCCGCGCCAGCGGCCACAGCCACGTGGGACTCGATGCCGCGGTCTCCTCGGACGGCACGTGGTTCGCCACGACCGGGGGCACCACCGTACGGCTCTGGGACCGGGCCACCGGGGAGGAGACCGCCTCGCTCGCCGGACCGGCCTTCTCGGTCAACGCGGTGGCGATCTCGCCGGACGGCAGCTGGATCGCCACGACGGGCGGCGACACCGGACAGATCTGGGACACGGCCGGCGTTCGCGGTCCCTCATCCCCCACCGCCTACTCCCTGCCGGTGACCGCGGTCGTGGTCCCGCCGGTGGGAACGTGGCTCGCCGGCGTCGGCTACGACGGCACGGTGCGGATCCGGGACCTGACCACCGGCCGGGAGACCGCCGGCCTCGACGCGTCGCGGGTGGGGGCGGTCTCCGGTGACGGCACCCGGCTCGCCACCCTCCGCGGCAGCACGGTCCAGGTCTGGGACGCCGCCACCGGCGAGGAGACCGTCCGGCTCACCGGGCACGACAGGTTGGTCTGCGGAGTGGCGTTCGCCGCCGACGGCACCTGGCTCGCCACCGCCGGCGGCGACACGACGGCACGGATCTGGGACGCGGCCACCGGCGACGAGATCATGCGTCTCACCGGGCACACCCAGCCGGTGGACAAGGTGACGATCGCACCCGACGACTCCTGGCTGGCCACGACCGGCCGGGACGGGACGGTACGGCTCTGGGACCGGGCCACGGGCCAGGAGACCGCCCGCTTCCCCGGAGCCCACCGCTCCCACGGGCGAGCGACGATCGCACCGGACGGCACGTGGCTCGCCACGATCGGCGACAGCGGCGGAATCCGCGTCTGGGACCTGGCCACCGGCCTGGAGACCGGGCACGTGACCGGACACCACGGAGGGGCGGAGGTCGCGGCGGTCTCCCCCGACGGCACCTGGTTCGCCACCACCGGCAGCCGCCACCCCACCGTCTGGATCTGGGACCGCCTCACCTCCCGGGAGACCGCCCGCCTCGTAGGCCACACCGGCCTGGTCACCGGGGTGGCGCTCTCACCGGACGGCGCCTGGCTCGCCACCGCCGGCGACGACGGCACGGTCCGCGTCTGGGACCCGGCATCGGGACGGGCCGTCACCATGATGCGCACCGACGGCATCCTGTACTCCTGCGCCTGGACCCCGGACGGCCGCGGCATCGTCGTCGGCGGCACCCGGGGCGTCCACGTCTTCGAGTTCCACCACCGAGCTCCCGCATGACGGTCAGGCCCTCGCCCCCCTCCGCGCCGGCTCAGTCCGGGTCACCGGGGGCGGCTCCCAGAAGCTCGCGGGCCTCGCGAAGGACAGCGCCTGCCCTCGCGTGGGCTCCGGCCACCAGGTGACCCAGTACCTGATCCGTCAGCGCTCGGACGACCCGTCGCGGGCCGTCGTCCGGACGGACGGCGAGAAGCCGGCGTTCGAGTGCGACGTTGTCTGCCAGGGCCGGCACGAGCTCGTTCGTGAACTCCTGCGGGAGGCCCTCGAAGGCCACCGATGCCCGGACGGCGCGACGCCGGAGGAGCGTCCCCCGTTCGGCCAACTGCGCGGGATCGAGTGACGACAGCGCCGGGGCCCCGGAGATCGCCTCCTCGATGGCCCGGCGTCCCGTGCGGTAGTGGTGTCGGACGCTGAAGGACCACCCGTGTGTGCTCACCCCGAGCACGGGTCGGAGCGCGTGCGGGTCCGCGCAGACACCCACCGGGACCGTCCCGTCGCTCCGGATGCGCTCATCCGCGGCACCTGACCTCCCGAACAGCGCGGCCTGCACGGCCTGGTGGAACCCGAAGTCACCGAGGTCGCCCTCGGAGGGAAGCAGGTCGCAGACCGCGATGGCCTCGTCCAGGAGCCCCGCGGCTTCCTGCGGACGCCCGCTGTCGATGCGTCGGAGGGAGACCCCCGCGAGCCAGAGCGCCAGAGCGGGCAGGCTCTCGGGGGCGGTGGCGGCCGCGCTGCGCCTCAGCCGGAGCGCGTCCCGTTCGGCCCCCGGACTGGCGTCGGTCCGTCCGGCCAGATCGAGGTAGACCGCCAGGTCGAGGAGCGCCCACACGACGACGTCGGTCGAGGAGTCGCCGCCCGACGCGTCCGCCGTACGGTCCCGATGCAGGGCGACGACCTCCCGCTGCACGGCCACGGCCCGCTCGAACTGTCCGGCCTCGGCGAGACCCAGAGCGAACGCACCGAGGATCTGTATCTCCTTCCCGCCACGCGCCCGTCGGCGACTGACCCTCCGGGCGAGCTCAGCGGCCTCGGATTTCGCGGCCAGGGAACGCTCGTCGGCGTGCGCCATCGCGTACTGCAGCGCGAGAGCGGAGACGGCGTGCATGGCCGGCACGAGATGTTCCTCGGATCCGCCGGCGAGCAGACCCCGGTAGATCTCCACGGCCTCCTCGAAACAGGGGATACGCGCAGCAGGCCGCGCGCGGTCGACACGCCATCCGTAGCCGAGCAGACGCCGGGCCAGCACCGGCGCCCCCGTGAGCGGGTCCTCACGGGCCAGCGTCCTGGCCTCGGCGATCGACTCCTCGGTGACCGGCGCACTCCTCATCGAAGTCCCCTTCTCCGTAAGGCATTCCGTGGTCGGGGCCCTGCCGGGCCGGTGACCTTCACCGACATCACCGCCGACAGCCGCGGAGTCCGCTGTCCGTTCGACACCGGCGACGGCGCTCCCGAGGAAGTGTGCCGGATGGACGGGGAACCACGGCACGAGAGGCTCGGCAGCCGCCGTTTCCCGGACCGGAACACGCTCGTGGCGTCGCGCACGGACTCCGAGAAGGAGGCGAGGTGAGCCCCTCATCCCGGAATGGCCGACCCTGACACGAGCCCACCCGCGACGCCATCCCGCCCCTGCCCCTGACCCTGACTCTGACCCTGACCCGAGGCCACCCCGACACGGCTCGGACAAGGCCGGACGGGAGCAGGCGACGGCCCGGACAGCTCACCGCGCGCCGCGTCGCTACCCCGCGGCCACCACCGGGCCGGCGGTGACCTGGGGGCCGTTGGGGAGGAGGGGCGCGAGGTTCTCCCTGACGAAGTCGGCCGCCTGCCTGATCGACTCCTCCGCGCCCGCCTGGTCCTCGAAGACGCTGGTGGAGAGCATCACTCCGTCACCGGCGTCCACCCAGTAGTAGGCCACGAAGCCGGGAACGCGGCGCAGCAGGGGTACGAATCCCTCGTTCACCCGCCGTCCCGCCTCGGCGGCGTCGGTCACTCCCTCGTAGCGCCGGATCACTGCGTACACGACTGATCTCCTCACGAGTCCCATGCATCCCTAAGGTCCCTTGCGCGAAACGACATACCCCCGTCGGCCGTCTGTCGCTCAGGGGCCGACCAGAGGTGACCTGGATAGGCGCACCGGTGATCGGTTCAGGGCCTCCGGACGAGGGGACGCCGCGGCGCATCCGGCCCCCCACGATCCGGCACGGGTGTCTGGGCAGGTCCGGGGCGGCGCGCGATGCAGGCCGGTGCAGGAGGGTGACCGCGCGCCTGGGACCCTGGACAGGTGTCCGAAGAACCGAACCCGCCGGCCGACCCGTGGCCGATCGCGCCCTCCCGGGCGACCGACTGGCTGCTGGAACTGTGCGGGGACGGCCTCACCGGATTCATGCCCCCGGCGATGCCCGACGCGGTGTGGGTGCTCCATGCCATGTACGAGCACGAGCGGGGGCCGGGCGATGTGTCCTACCACGAACACCACCAGGCCCGTCTCGCCGACGGCAGCGTGGAGCGCGCCGTCGTGGCGGGCATCGATCTCGACGCCGTGGGCATCGCGACAGGAGGCGGTCTGGGCCGGGCCCGGCATCCCGGCCCCGGATGGAGACGGCTGCGCTGGAGCGAGCTCGCCCGGCGGACCGGCGACCCGATGGTGCCCGACGGGCTGAACCCCTCCTACCGTTGCTTCCCCTCCGCCAAGAAGCAGGGCAGCTGGCCGCTGGGCGTCATCCCGCCGACCGAAGGAAGCCTGGACCGCGAGACCTGGAACCGGCTGGTCTCGATCCTCGCCGCGCACAGTCCCGCGGGCCCCGACACCCGCTGTCTCGCCTACTACAACCCGCTGATGCTCGGCGCCGTCGACTTCGACAACCTTCACGTGCGAGCGGGCCGACTCGGCGACGCCGAAATCCTGTATGACCGTTCCGGAGTGGACTTCAGCCCCTCCAACCTCTGGTCCGACGACCGCTCCTGGGTCCTGTGCACCGACTACGACCTGTGGGCGACCAAGGTCGCCGGACCTCCGGCCCTCGTCGAGGCGTTGCTGGGCGACTCCGACATCGAGGCGGTCCGTCTGCCGTGGGCACGCTGAGGACGAACCGCTCCTTCGGCTCCTCCCCCGCGCGTTCCCTCCGATGGGCGGCCCTGCTCGGCCGCCACGGGCCGGGCCCGACGGGGCAGCGTCGTACCGTTGCGCACATCCACGCCCGGCGATTCGGTCGCACACACGATCAGGTGAGGCGTCGACGTCTGAAAAGCCCTTGCTGTCCGGCCCTCCGGATTGGTGGGATGCGGGGGTTTCCACGACGGGAGGAGCCGACTTGGCGGTGTTCGGGTGTGCGAGGTGTGGAGCGGTCCTGAGTGCGGCGGTGTCGGAGGTGGCGATGCCGGTCCACGTGGCCGACGCCCACTGGGAGACCTTGCACCCGCCCCTGCTGGAGGCCGGTTCCTACGCCGTCGACCCCGAGCCGCACGGGCCGCCGTGGCGACCGTGGGACCAGGCCCGAGCAGACGAGGCGGCGGAGCGCGGGCACTTCGTGCCGACCGGCCCCCTGTCCGACGGACCGTCGGGCACGGTTCTCCTGGCACCCGGCGACACCCGCGGGACCCGGCTGATCCTGGAGCGGGCCGGGGGCTACTGCAGGGGCATCGACGGGAGCGACGGGCCCAATCTCGCCTGCCTGCGCTGTGACCTGCCGGTCGGAACCAGAGTGGACGACTGCGGATGCTGGCAGTTGGTGCGGCTCCTCCCCCAGGCCGTGGTGCGCCTGCCGGGCCCGCCGGAACGGCCGGTCACGGACTGGGCCGAGCTGTTCGCCACGTTCGCCCTGGGAAACAGACTGAGCGAGTACCGCGACATTCCCGCGGGCGTCGCTCTCGCTCACGTGGTGGTGGCCGCCGCAGGTGCACCGGTCGAGACGGCGCCCGGACCCGTCTTGGCACTCCTCGGGCGAGCCCTCGGAACACTGCTGCCCCCAGGGGAAGGCACAATGGGCCTGGACCTGGCGGGTCCCGGGTACGGCGAACCCGACAGCGACCTGGTACTGGTCCCCGTCCATCCGCAGACCGGAGCAGCGTGGCAGCCGCGCTCCGGGGCGGTTCCCGTCCCCATGGACGCCGCCCTCTGGGCCGAACTGGCCTTCCCACCACACCGGACACGCCTGCCGGTCGTCGGCGGGCTACCGCCAGGTGTAGAGCGGGACGACCCGCTGCCGCCGCACCCGGGATATCTGTTCACGCCGTCCAAGGAGGCGTTCCGGTACACACTCGCGCGGATGCCCGCCGTGAGGGAACCCTGGCTGCGGGCGCTCTACGACCGGGGGTACTGACAGCTGCGTGCGGGGCGCACGCGGACATCGAGGCCGACGGCGTGGAAGGCATGACCCCCGTCTGCGCCGCAGACGCCGTAGACGCCGTAGACGCCGTAGACGATGGTGGGGACTGGGTCGGGCCACCCCACCTGCCGCAACCCAGAACACCTCTGATCGCCCCTGACCATCCCTGATCCGAGCTCCACCGGCAGCCGCCACGCCAGGCCACCCGCCCCCGGCCCGGCCGGCCCGCTCCCCGCCGCCCGTCTGCCAGTCTTGTCCGCGTGACCCCCGATGCCCCACCGCCCTCCCACACCCCCGACGGCCACTACGTGATCATCCACGGCAGACGCTGGCGGGCCACCGATCCCCACCTTCCCGAAGACGTCTCCGCACGCCTCCGCTCCCACCTCATGTCCGCGCGCCGCGCCGTCGGCGCCGCCCTCCGCGCCCAGGACCCCCAGGCGGAACACGCGGCCCGCGCCCGCGTCCACACAGCGAAGGTCGCCCTCGGCGAGCGCGGCACCCCCTGGTGGGAACAGTCCGCCGCCGAGCGCCGCGCCCGCTGGCGCGAAGGCCTCGCGGCGCTCGACGAAGAGGCGGATGCGGACACGGATTCGGATACGCAGGCACCCGGCTAAGTGGTTGTTGTCTTTCCGGGCTTGATGGCTCTGTTTCCCTGGTCAGGAATAGGGTCGGCGGGCCTGTGGCAGTGGTGACGTGTCGTGTCGTCGCTCGGGTGGAGGTCCTGGATGCCGTCGGTCGTGGGGATGCTGGAACTGCGTGAGCTCACTGCCCGCCGTCGTGTGGATGACCAGCGGGAGGAGGCCGATCGCATCCAGGCGGAGCTGGACGTGACCGAGCGTGAGTGGAACGAGTGGGTCATCGCTCGCTCGCGTGTCGGTGAGGTGCTGGCCCCCGGCGACGATGCCGTGGTTGGCCCCGCCGCATCCGCGGGTCTGCCGGCTCCCAGTGGACAACCGGTGCGGTCCGGGCCGGAGGGAGCGGCGAAGCCGAAGTCGGTGGTGCCGATGTGGCGGGCGGGACTGGCCTGGTCGGCCCTGTCGGCGGATTACCAGCGCATTCTGCAAGCTCTCGCGGACCGGAACCGGCTCAGTCAAGGCCCATTGACGTGCCAGGAGATGGCAGCCTGCTTCGGCCTGGACCCGGGTGCCGGGGAAGGTGGAAGCCTTGCGGTCGAAGGCGAAGCGACTGGTGGCCCGGGGTTGGTTGGTCGAGTCGGCGCCGGGTCGGTTCACGCTCGCGAGGAACGTGACCGGGCAAGGCGGCTGGTCATGAGCGTCGTCATCGACCAGCAAATCATCGCTTCCGCGCTGCTGGTGGAGCGCTCGAAGTCGCGTACCAATCGGCGGCTTCGCATCAGGTGGGCGAAGAACCGTTCCACGATCCACCGCTTCGCCAGCACGACGAAGCCGCGCATGTCGTCGCTGCGCTTGACGATGGCAAGGACCACGGCGAGCACAGCGAGGCTGTACTCGACGAGGCTTCCGGTGTAGCCGCCGTCGGCCCAGACCAGAGCGAGGAGGTGGTGCGCAGCGGCGACCTGGGCGAGCAGCACCTGGGCGGCGGCACGGTCGCCGACATCCGCGGCGGTGACCATCACAGCGAGCAGCAGGCCGAGCGTGTCGACCACGACGTGCCGCTTGCGGCCGTTGATCAGCTTGCCGCCGTCGAAGCCCCGGCTGTCGGATCCGACCACGGCGTCCGCCTTGACCGACTGGGAGTCGATCACGCCGGCGCTCGGCTCCGGATCCCGCCCGGCCTGCTCACGGACCTGGCGGCGGAGGCGGTCGTGGAACTCGTGGACCAGGCCGTGGTCGCGCCAACGTCGGAAGAACGCGTAGACCCGGTCCCACGGCGGGAAGTCGACCGGCATGGCCCGCCACTTCGTGCCGTTGTCGACCAGGTAGCGGATCGCGTCCAGTAGCGCTCGGTGACAGTACGCCTCCGGCTGGCCGCCTCGGCCCTGAAGCCAGCGCGGCACCGGCAGCAGCGGCCGGACCGCCACCCACTCGGCGTCGGTCATGTCGGAGGGGTAGCGTCGCACACGTGACCCGTGGTCGGCCGCGTTCCCGTACGCGTGCGCGAGGCAATCACACCGTCGGGCACCCGAGTTGGACGGATTTGAGGGTGACACGGAAAACTGCGGCACAGGGCCTCCTGTTGCACGTGGACTTCGACACCCGCGAGCTGTTCAGGAGGCCCTGTCTTCATGCGCGCACGGGCTGCAGATCCCCCAACCGGGCGACAAGCGCAGTGTCATGCGTTGCCGTGATCGGCAGCGGACTTCTTGCTATCGGGCCTGGTTGCAGGCAGCTTCGGCGTCTGCGAGCCAGCCGAGGTACCAACTGGCGAAGTCCAGAGGAGAGCCGTCGGCGTCGCGCATCGGCTGAAGATCCGTGCCATTGATGCGATCGTCACGCCACATTCGGCCTCGCTCTGGCCCGGTAACGACCAGCCAGACCACCATCCCGCAGCCCTCATCGCACAGGCAAAGCGCCCCGGCCGTGCGGCGCGGATCGTACTGCACCTCTCCCAGACGCTCCTCCCACTCCTCAACGGCCGCGGCGAGATCGGCGAGGTCGTCGAACTCCTCCTCCACCGGCCGCTCAGCGAGGATCCCCACCGTCGCCGCTGGATCCGCCCCTCCCGGGAACAGCTCAGCGAACATGCCCGGCTCGACCTCCTCAATGAGCTCTCCGACCCAGTGCCAGCCTGCGGAACCCTCACGCCGCATGACCGGGAGAATGCCGTAAGCTGGCCCGGCCCCTCCCGCTCCGACATGCAATAGGAACGAGCGATAGTCCTCGGGCAGGTCAACGTCCAGCCATGCCTCGAGGTCCGCCACCTCGGCGGCAGTCAGAGCCGCATCGAGGGCAAAGCCGTGCGCCCTCGCCCCGAACACCTTGTCGCCGCCTGGCACTGCGGCCAGAGCCAGAACCCGATCGCGTACCCCGGTCCAGTCGGTCATGGCGTCCGACCCTACCGGCAACCCAGGCGCTCAGCCTGCCTGGGGTGGTGACACCGACGACGAACGGAAGCGCCGCCGTCGAACTCGCGACCATCAAGATCGGTAGAACAACAGCCACTAGGAGGTCATCTCATTTGGCAGGGTCGGTAGGCTGCGGGCCGTGGTGGGGATTGTTGAGCGGCTGGTGCCGGACGCGCTGTGGGAGCTGTTCCAACGGGTGGTGCCGGAGGCTCCTTCGCGGCTCCAGGGTGGTGGCCGGCGTCGGCATGGTGACCGTGAGGTGCTGGCCGCGATCGTGTTCGTGGCCACGTCGGGCTGCACGTGGCAGCAGTTGCCGTCCGCGTCGTTCGGGCCGTCGGGCGCGATGGCCCACCGGCGTTTCGCCGAGTGGACGAAGGCCAGGGTGTGGGCCAAGCTCTACCGCCTGGTGCTCGACGAGCTCGGGGCCCGAGGCGAGCTGGACTGGTCCCGCTGCGCGATCGACTCGGTGAACATGCGGGCCTTGAAAAGGGGAACCTGACAGGTCCGAATCCTGTGGATCGGGCCAAGTACGGCTCGAAGATCCACTTGATCACCGAGCGGACCGGTCTGCCGATCCGCTCCCGCCGCGCGCCCCGGCGGCGCGAGCCGGGCAAGCTCCACGGCGACAAGGGCCACGACTACTCCCACCTGCGGCGATGGTTACGCGAGCGCGGTATCACCCACCGCATCGCCCGCAAGGGCGTCGAGTCCTCGCAGCGGCTGGGCCGTCATCGCTGGACCATCGAACGCACCATGGCCTGGCTCGCCGGCTGCCGCCGTCTCCACCGACGCTACGAACGCAAGGCCGAGCACTTTCTCGCGTCCACCAGCATCGCCTGCACCCTCATCTGCTACCGCAGGCTCGCAGGATGAGATGGCCTCTGAGTACGCGTACTCAGGCGCACGAAGCGCTGGGAGTGGAACCGTGGCTGTGTGGACGCTTACTTACATGCGCCAGGCCGCACCCTGTTACCGCCGATCATTACCGGGATGGTCCTACTCATCATCCTCGCGATCCTTCGCGGCGTTGGCTGGCTCTTCTCCTCCAACCACCACTGCAAGGGCCGGAACAACGCCGCGGACTACAACACGCCGGGTGAGGCGATTGCCGCCGGGCTCGCCCACATCGGTGAGGACGTGTATCGCTGGACTGGGCTGGCGGCGGTCGTGGTCTTTGCCGGCATGTGTGGGTGGGCAACGATCGCCTTCGTGGCCCGCCGACGGGGCTGAATCGCCGCAGGGGAGCGCCTTGCTGATCCTTGACCGAATGTGCTTTGACCTGTGCCCGACGACGGGAGTGCTGCAGATGTGGAATACGAACAAGCGGAAGGTGTCGGCCTTATTGGCCGTGGCCCTGACGGGGGTCCTATCGGCCTGCGGCGAACAGGAGCCTGATCCGGAACGGGTCGTGTCCTGGCGGGAGGACTACTGCTCGGACTTGTCGGCCTGGCAGCGGCTTGTCCACGACCCGCCCGAGAAGGGCTACGACAATGAGCCTGGGCTCACTGCCACGGCGGTGATCTCCGCGGCGAAGGTCATCGACCGCGAGCATCTCGATCACGCGGGCAGTCACATCCTGTACGACACGGCCCAGGCGGTCTCGCACAACGATCAGGACGCGGAGAAGCGAGTGTCGGAGTACTGCGCTGCGGTGGGCTTCGAGACGCTGATGAAGTACCTCTAGGGCGAGTTGAGGATACGGGCCACGAAGGAAGGCAAAGGACGCGTAGCCGCACATGCTGCGCCTCAGAGTTTCCTTCGGTGAAGGTGGCCTTCGACGATGCTGAGCTGTGGGGCACGGTTGGGACCGCCGTCACCGCGTCGAAGTCCTGCCGCAGGATGGCCGATTCAGCATGAGCTTGCAGGGGTGACGGCGACAGGGCTCGGCACCTGACTTCCGGGATGGGACAGGGTGAAGAGAAAGCACTGCCCGACCGTTTGGGCGGTATCGGTCAGGAGAGCGGAGACGGTGGTGGCGCGTTTGTCGTGTGTCACCTTCCTGACGGTGAGCCGGCCCAGGGTCCTTGTCCGGTCGAGGACGTCCTGGGCCTGCGTGACGGTCGTGGGGTTGTCGTCTGAGTGTTCCAGGATCCGTCCTGCCTCGCGAGCGAGGGCGTTGATCTCCCGGGCGGGCAGGCAGGCGGCGGTCTCCCGCGCGGCGACGTTGACGTGCCAGACACGATCCGGGCCGAGGGTGTACGTGAAGATGTCACACGAGGTGATCCGGTCGGGGCTGCTGCCCAGAATGCTGGCTCTCTCGTAGACGGTCGCCTTCTCGACTACCGCGGTGAACCCCTTGCGAGCCGCATCGTAGGTGATGACTGGCGCCTCAGTGTGCTTCCAGATGAGGGTGGTGAGCGCGGCGGGGTCAGTGGTGGCGCTCGCGCGGAGTGCCCCAGCCGACCCCCGGGCCGTGCGGTCGAGGAGGTCGCGGAGCTCGGCTTCGGCCGCCGTCCGGTTCTTGTCAGTGGTGCTGCTGGTGCTCCACAGGACGTACCCGACCACGGCTACGAGACTTACGCCAACCATGATCAGCAGAACTAAGGAGACCAGGCAGCCACCAGTTATGGAGCGCTCGATCCGCTTCTTGACAGGCGTGCCGCCGATGGGGCCAGGTGAGGTCATGGCCCGAGTCTCCTATGAAGTCGTCGCACTGTTTCGCTGAACGAGCCTGACGGGTTGCGAACGGTGCGGCGATCTGAACAAGCGAGCTGCCCAGGCAGGAGCGCGCGGCGCGGGCGAAGGAACCGGTTAGCCGCGTTTTGGTCTCTTCTCGGCAATCGGGCGGGATCCAGTCCGGCAGCGGGGCAATGCTGAGGCGATTCGATGGAGCAGCTCCCACGGGCCGTCGGGCGTCAGACGTTCTACGTTGCCCGGCACGACCTACAGCCCCATGCGCCAATTGAGATGACTTCTAAGGTCTGTCCCGTAACTGGACGCTGGCCCTTTGCCGGCCCGGATCGCACCGTGTCAGTGGCTGGTGACAGGATCGAGGGGTGCTGATCACGGGCTACGACGTCGGCCCGTTGGTGCCGGGCGAGCCTCTGCTGCTCCACCCAGGCTTCTGGTCGAACTACCTCTTGTCGATGTGCAGCGACGGGGGGTGTGCCGAGCGTCCGGTTCCGGAGTGGTTCGGTGAGGACGGGGCCGATGCCGATGCCCTGTCCGAGGTCCTCTTCGATCCTGAGCAATGGCCCGTGTTCAGGGTGACGGCAGAAGACGGATCTGGAGCCGTGGTGATCTACCGAAACCTCGACGGTGATTACGGCACCGACTACGTTCTCACCCATCCAGGCAGAAGCCACGCCGAGCAGATCGCCGGCTGGGACGGAGACTTCTCGGGCACTGGGCTGACATGGCACGAACTGGTCCGGATCGCTGACAGCCCGTTCCTTCCGGGCGAAGGCGTCCAGGAGACGGCCGCCCGCTTCCTGCTCCTGCTGCCCCTCCTCACCGACCCGGACGTGCCGGAGACAGCATCAGCAAGGCTGGTCGCCGCCCTGACCGCAGTCGGCGCGCCGCAAGACACTGCCTCCCTCGCGGCGGAGCACCTGCTGGCGCACCTTACGAGGAGATCCGGACATGACCCCGCGTGGAGGTCTCCGTTGAGCGGGAGCTGAGAGGCGGATTAAAACGCTGGTCATCCGTGGAACGATCGTGGCCTGGCTGGTGTGATCACGGCGTCGGGATCTTCCTGGATAGCCCCATGCTCCGGGCTGAGTCCTCGCACCTTCGGAAAGCGCGGACCGTGTGGCGGGAGGTGTGGTGTTCTGCCTTCCAGGCACGCGGTCCAACGTCCCTTCAAGGTCGCGGAGCTCGTGCAACGACCGCCCCGACCCGGTATCGTCGCGCCTGGCTGCAATCCCGGTGCTGCACAGACGGACGATCGGGTAACGGAAGACCGGGAGTTCCCGTTGCTTGCGTCCGTACCAGCCATCTCTACTCTCAGCTGGGTGCTGGTGGCCGCGACTTCGACGGTCGCATCGCAGAGAACCGCGAGCCGGGCCGGCGAGGCGTGGGGAAAGCGGCCTGCTCAGTCGTCGAACCACACGACGAGCCGGACGTTGTCGTCACCGTACGCTCCTGCGAGTTCCCTCATCGCGTTCCAGACGGGTTGCCACTCGCCGGTTTCGGTGACGGCATCCCTGCGGCGGATGGTGACTGATCTGTAGAGCGTGTCTCTGACGAGCCACTCACGTCCTTCGGGCCACTCCCGGACCTCGCCGGCTTCGAGACCGACGGCCTCGGCGAATTCAGCACTCCAGGAGGACTTGCCCGTCATCCTCAGCCCGCTGGGCGTTTGGCGGTATTGGTGAAGCCGACTGTCGGGCTTCGCTGCGTGCTCGTTCCAGTCTGCGGCCTCTATCTCGGCCCATGTGATCCACGTGGTGCCGTGAAATCCGTCCTCGCCGTACCACTCGGTCAGCTGGGCGAACCGCGCACTCACGGCGGCCGAGGCATCGGCAGGAAAGCCCCTGCCAGCCGCCAGGGGACGGAAGTTCGCGTAGTTGCGGACCCCGAAGAGACAGCCGAACGCGTCGTAGTTTCGGACATCGTTGAGGGAGCTGAGGCGATGTGCCATGCACCAGACCGGCCCCCGGTCACCTTGCGGCACCCGATACTCGAGGAAGCCGCTGATGTCTGTACCCATGCCAGGCATTCTCCCTGCGCCGTCAAATGATGTCGTCTGGATGCGAAGGAAGCGACCCAGGATCTGTCCGGGCGATCAAGCTGGGCTCGGTCTTCGGGAGTCCGCACCGACATGGCGCTGCGGAGCTACCTCTGCCGGATCAGATGGTGATCGGCATGCGATAGCGGACGTGCTCGTTCCGGCGCCGGATTCCTATGCTTCAGGTGGCCCCCGCAAGCCCGGCCACCGCGGCCGCTCGGCGCAGTAACCCCCAAGCGGCGAAAGTTCAGTTGTGGGTCGGAAAGGACGCCTGGAACGCCAGACGTCCGTCTGCTGCTTCGCCGATGGCGGTGAGGACTTCGTCGAGCGCCATGAACTCCTCCCACGGCGCGCGGCCCGTCGCCTCGGCGAGACGGGCCACGACGAGGTCTTCCAGGTCGGGGACGCGTTTGTTCTTCCAGATCTTGTCGGCGAGGCTGACCAGCAGGTCGTCCAGGCCGACCCGGGCATCGGTCCATGACGCGTGGGTGGCGGCGAAACGGGCAAGCTCCGGGGCGATGCCATGGGCGACGAGAAGGGCCTCCCCGGCTTCCTCGTGCGCCGATCCGGGCTCCGAGAGCTCGGTGACGTGTGCCGCCTTGCCTATGTCGTGCGTGGCCGCTCCGAAGAGGACCGCTTCACGGTCGAAGCGCGCGTCGGGGCAGCGGAGTTCGATCCATGAGACCAGCTGGTGCGCGACGTGGTGCACGGCACGCAGGTGAGCCGCCAGGCGGGGTGGGCTGCCCAGCTCCCGGAGCAGGGCCGCGACACGTTCCGGCAGAGGGAGCAGCGGCGGGTGGGACGGGCCGCTCATGGCGCTCGGCAAGGAGGCGTGGGTCGTCACCGCGGCAGGTTACTCGCAGGGGCCGGCTGTGTACGGCACGATGGATCGAGTGATCGGTCCGCCGCGGCAGCGTGCACGGACATGGACGTCCAGCTCGCCGGCCGGGGCCCTTCTGTCGGGTCGGGCCCCGGCGGCGTGACGGCCGCTTGGGCGAACGTGGAGTCGACCGCAACCACCTGGTCGAGGTCGCCTCGGGCGTCGGCCTGGTCAGACAGGGCGGTGAAGACCTGCCACCACGAACAGCTCGACCCGCGCCCGCCGGGCGTCAGTCAACGGTCGGACGAGCCGGAGAGAACGTCCCACTAGATCAAGTGGTCGGTCCACATCTGGTTGTATCCGCCGTTCTCCTGCCAGCTGACCACACGGGCACCCTGCGTGGTGGTTCCCCCGGGCACGTCGACGACACGCACCTTGTTCTCCGGCGCCTCCGCGTGAGGGTTGTAGATGTAGACCATGCCCTCACCCGAGGGAGCCGTCCCCGTCGGGTGCCACTCCCAGTCCTGCGACCAAGCGTTGTCGCAGTACCAGAGCACCAGCGGCGTGCCGTAACTGCCGTTCGCTCCGTCGATGGACAGGCACAGGTCGCTCGCCCGGTTCTTCAGGACCTTCGTGCCGTTGGCGTTGCTGCTCCAGTACCACTGCTGGTTGGCGCCGTAATGGCACTTGTACTGAATCACCCACGAGCCCGGGGCCGTCCCCGCAGCGTCCAGGCACTGGCCCGTCTTCACATTGCGGAACCACACGCTGGGGCCGACGGCCGACGCACTGCCCGCGAATCCCAGCTGCGCCGCCACCAGGGCAGCCGCCATCGACGCGCCGGCAACCAGTCTCCGCGTCTTGCGAGACATCGCATGGATCTTCAAGATTCCCCCAAAGTAACGAGAAAAGCGCAGGTCGCGCGCTGCTCTCCACACTGCCATGATCACACGCAGCATCCCACACCGGCCGCGAGACCGTTCCCGCACCTCCCGCCCGCCCGAACGGCCTGAGCGGAGCAACTTTGCTGAACTGTATGCAAACTGGCGCTCCGTCGGATTCCGGCGCCACTTTCCCGCAGCGAAGTCCCGGAGTACCCCACGTCCAGGGGGAGGCCGCTTCGCCGGGATCAGCGGACACGGTCCCGGGTGGTGCGGAGGGAGGAGGGCGGGCCGGCGAAATGCGGCTGACAGGTGATCCGGGAGGTGTCTATGCTGCGCGTGATGAAGACTTTCCTCTCTCTCGGATGGGGGGAATCGTCCGCGCAAGGTGAGTGCTGATGGCATCTCACCCCGCGGAGCCGATTTCCGCCCGCCTCGCGATGTGGCAGCGCGTACGGGAGTACGCCGTGCCACCGTCCATGATCGAAGCTGCGACCGCCCGCCGTGTGACCGGCGACTGGGCGGGGGCCTGTGCTGCCGCTCGGGTCGACGTCGATCTCGATCTGCGCGCCGTGCGCGTTCGCCACGGCACCGACCTCGCTGCGCGTCTGCGGGCCGATCTGCGTCGGCTGGCGCCGGACCTGCTCCGGTGGCACATGCCCCGCATCGCCCCCGACGGCCGGCTGCGGCCCGGCCTCACCTTGTCCCTGGTCAGGTACGGCGGACGGGGGACCGAACCGGTGCACCTGGTCGTGCGGACACCGCCGGCGTGGGCGGATGCGGGACAACGGATGTCCCTGGCGCTCTGGGAGGACTCCCGGGGCGAGGTTCCCGGGCATCATCCATTCCCCCACCCGCACCCCCATCCCCACCCCGACCGCCGATTCCGTCTGGATCTGCACCGGCATCTCTGGGACGGCGCGCGCAGCGCCGAACTGGGCCTGCGGTGCGGTACGGACGTGCCGCACGAAGCCGGTGTCCGTGGCCTTCCCGCGCTCCCGAGCCGGTGGGCGGCGGAGGCCGAGTTGCTGCTCCGGGCCGAGGGCCGTTCTCGGGGCGCCCTGACCGTACGGCTGGGAGCGCGCAGTCGGGCAGTGCTCGAACTGGTCGCCCCCGACGACAGTCACGCCCCGGTGCTTCGGCCGGTACGGGAAGCACTGCCGCCCCAGAGGATCGCGGCGCTCCCGGTACTGCCGGAGGCCGCCGCTCGGGTACTTCCGGACCTGGAGCTGCTGCGGGCCGGGCTGGTCCGTGTGGATCGGCTTCACCCGCTGGTGGCGGCGGCGCTGTCGGCGCCGGGCGTCCCCGGGACGAACGGCTGCTCGCCGCCCGCCGAGGCGGCGGCGGGCGGTCCGTGGGGGGACTGGGGGCCGGACGTCGGGCGGGGCCCCGACGTCTCCCCCGGCGCGGGCCACGCGTCCTCGGACCCGCACCGGGTCGAGTGCCGGGGAGCCCTACACCGGATCGCGCTGCGGGACGGGGTGCTCGCCGCGGTCGATCACGACCCGGCGCAGCTGGCCCGTGAGGACCTGCTCAGGGCCCTCGGCGGTCCCGTGCTGCCCTGCCTGCGGGCGATCGACGCGGTGCACCGCAGCCCGGAGGCGCTGCCCGCGGTGCGTGAGCGGCTCGGTCACGGTGACGTGCGCGGGGCCCTGGCCGTGGTCGAGGGGTTGCTCGGTCCCGGCGCGGTCCTGCGCGACGGACCCCTGCGCGACGCCCTGGACGCGGCGGTCGCCGGTCGGCTGGAGCACGGGATCTTCCGCTCGGGACTCGTAGCGGCGCACCCTGGCGCGTCCGCGGGAAGGGAGCGCCCACGGCCCGACCGGCGTCTGCCACGGGAGTTGCGCCGCAAGCGCGACAACCGTGCCCGGCCTCGGACCGTATTGCACAGGTGAGGGCCGCGGGGGTGTCCGTGCGCCGGGTACGCGTAGCGCGGGTCGACAAGTGCCGGTCGCACGAAGGGCGCGCAGCCGCACGCCGACGGCCCTTGTCGACCGGCACCCCGCTCGACGGCCTACGTCCTCCACCGTCCGCCCCCCTGTCGCGATCACGCCCGCCGCCCGCCTCACGCGATCGCACCCGCCGCGTCCTGACCCTCCTTGCCAACGCCGTCTCCGCACTCACGCATTGCCCCCACCGGACCGGACCCTCACCGGGCCGGACACCGCCTTCCCCATCCCCCTGGCGTACCGCGCGGTGCGCCCGTACGCCCCGCGCTCCTCCGACTTCCCTCCCGACGGGTCACCCGTCCACGAATCCCCCAGGTGATGCCCATGACGTCCAGTACCCTCCACCCCGTCCCCCTGATCCCGGCCGCCGAACCCACCCAGCTCGGCGTCGCCGACGACCTCCTGAGTCTGCTGCGGACGACGACGACCGAGCCGCGCCGCGATGAGCAGTTGGAGGCGTTGACGCTCGCGGTGGCGGCGGATCTGCCCGTACTCCTCTGGGGCGAGCCGGGCATCGGCAAGACCGCCGCGCTGACGCAGCTCGCGGCGTCGCTCGACCTGCCGTTGACCACGGTGATCGCAAGCGTGCACGAGCCGACGGACTTCTCCGGGCTGCCGATCGTGGGTGAGGACCCGGCGGTGAACGGGGTTCCCATGGCTCCGCCGCAGTGGGCGGTGGAGCTGGTGCGGGCTGGGCGGGGGCTGCTCTTCCTCGACGAACTGTCGACGGCGACGCCGGCGGTTCAGGCGGCGCTGCTGCGCGTGGTCCTGGAGCGGAGGGTCGGGGCGCTGCAGTTGCCGCCCGGGGTGCGGATCGTGGCCGCCGCCAATCCGCGTGCGTCGGCCGCGGACGGCTGGGAGTTGAGCCCGCCGCTGGCGAACCGGTTCGTGCATCTGTACTGGGTGCACGACCGGGACGTGGTGGTGCGTGGCCTCGGCGGGGTCTGGCCGAGCGCGGAGCTGCCGCGCCTGGACGGGGCGGGGCTGGCGGACGCGGTGGGGTTCGCGCGCCGCGCCGTGTGCGGATTCCTGAGCGCGCGGCCGACGCTGATCCACCGGCTGCCGACGACCGAGACCCGGCGGGGCGGTGCCTGGCCGTCGCCCCGCAGCTGGGAGGCCGCGATGACGCTGCTCGCCTTCGGGACGGCCGCTGCCGTCTCCCGGGACGTACTCGCGCTGCTGGTCCGGGGCACAGTCGGGGACGGGCCCGGTCTCGAACTGCTCGCGCACATCGACCGGATGGAACTGCCCGACCCCGAGGGGCTCTTGGCCGATCCCGGTGCCGCCGTGCTGCCCGAGCGCGGCGATCTGCGGCAGGCCGCGCTGGAGGCGGTGGTGGCCGCTGTCGGCGCGCGTCCGGACCGGGAGCGCTGGGAGGCGGGATGGTCTGTGCTCGTGAGGGCTCTGGAGACCGGCGCGCCGGATCTGCTGGTCGGGCCGGCAAGAGCGTTGGCGGGTTTGCGGCGGGAGGACTGGGAGGTGCCCGCGGCGGTGGAGCGTCTCTCCTCGGTGATCGGGCTCGCCCGGCGTGCGGAGGACTCGGTGGCCCGGAGCGGGTCGGCCGGGGCCGCGCGTGCGGCGGGGGCGCGGGGATGACCGGGTCCGTGAACCAGCGGAGGCCGCACGCGGCGGACCGTTCGGCCCGTCCCCTCCCCCGCCCGATGGCGCCGCCTCCGCCGCCGCGGCCGGTACGTGTGGAGGTGCCCGGGCCCTTGCCCGGACCCGCGGTGCCGCTGGACAGGGAGAAGCTGCTGGCCGCGCGGCTGCACGCGGTCACCGTGCGCCCGTACCTCGCCGATGCGCTGTTCGCGCTGCACGTCGTGGAGGACCGGTCGGTGCCGACCATGGCGGTGGACGCGTACTGGCGCTGCTACGTCTCCCCGTCGTTCGTGGCGCGCACCCCGCCGGATGAGCTGGCCGGCGTATGGGTGCACGAGGTGTCCCATCTGCTGCGGGACCACCACGGGCGGAGCGAGCAGTACGCGAAGGAGCACGGGGAGGGCGGGTCCGGCCGGCGCCTGCGGCAGAACATCGCGGCGGACTTCGAGATCAACGACGACATCTACGGCGACGGCCTCCCCCTGCCGGCGGGCGCCGTGCGGCCGGCGATGCTGGGCCTGCCGGACGGGCTGCTGATGGAGGAGTACCTGCGGAGGTTCTCGATGGCCGGCCGCACCCCGCGGCTCGCCTGGCTCGACTGCGGAAGCGGCGCGGACGGGCATGCGCGGCCCTGGGAGCTGGGGCCGGAGGGGTCGCACGGGTTGACCCGGCAGCAGCGGGACGCCGTGCGCTTCCGGGTGGCCGACGCGATCACCGGTCGGCCGGGGGACGCGCCGGAGGGGTGGAAGCGGTGGGCGGACGAGGCCTTCCACCCGCCGCAGCCGTGGCGGCAGCTGCTCGGCGCCGCGGTCCGCGCGGCCGCGGGCGCGCCGGGCGTCGGCGAGAACCACAGCTACCGGCGCCCGTCCCGGCGCTCGGCCGGCGTGCCCGGTGTCGTACTGCCGAGCCTGCGCCGGATGCCGCCCCGCGTGTGCGTCGTGATCGACACCTCGGGGTCGGTCAGCGACGCGGAACTGGGCAGCGCGCTGCTGGAGGTGGCTGCGATCTCGCGAGCGGTGGGCGGACGCCGGGATCTCGTCTCGGTGATCTCCTGTGACGCGGCGGCCGGCGTCGCCGTACCGCTGTGCCGCGCCGAGAACCTCGAACTCATCGGCGGCGGCGGCACGGACCTGCGGTCGGGCTTCGCCCGCGCCCTGCGCTCCCAGCCCCGACCGGACGTGATCGTCGCCCTGACCGACGGTCAGACACCGTGGCCGTCCCGACAGCCGCCCTGTCGCACGGTCGTCGGGCTCTTCCCGCGCCCGATCCCTTCCGCGGGGGACGACGACCCGGAGTACGTTCCCGACACGCCGCCCGTGTGGGCGCGTGTCGTCCCCATCGGGTGACGGGGCGGCGGGTGGCGGAGGGGCGTGCGGGCGGCCACGGCATGGCCGGCCCGAGGAGTCCTGCTCCCAAAGAAGTCTGGGGCGCCCTCCGGAAGCGGTCAACCGACGCCTGCCCGCCTGACCTGGGCTGTCCCGCTGCACGCGCGCGTCCGCCAGTCCGGCGCGCCGGAGGTCGCTCGGACGAACTCCTCCATAGCCACCGTGATCGACGTCCTACCGGCTGCGCTTTCCATGCCTCCGCGCTCGCGGCATCACGCCACGGAGCGCTCGCCGCGCCCCTGCGAGGCCGGCGTCATGCGCAGCCCGCTTCATCCTCCTCGGCGAGCGTCGAACGGAGTCTGCGCACCATGGAGGGCGGAAGAAGCGGGTTGTCGGAGGGGGACGTCGCATCGAATCCACGGCGGACGCTGCGCAGGCGGGCAGCAGCGCTTTCGGCGCCGGCGGTGCTCCTCTTCGAGCGGTGCCGGAGAGTGGCGTCGACGACGGCGCCCAGCGGCGCATCGGGGAACTTCTGCCAACGCTTGGGGCGTCGGCCCTTCATGCGCTGCTCCACGGCCTCGGCACGACCATCGTCGGGTGGGCCCAGGAGTGTCGTCAGCGCGGTCTGTGCGTGCCGCCGGTTGGCGCTGTTGGGGAAGCGCTTGTTTCGACGGATGTTCCTGCGTGAGCTCTTGTCGTTCTCGCCGTAGGCGTTCCGACGGTCTTTGAGGTAGCTCAGCCGCTTCTTCTCCTGAGGAGTCTTGCGCTTCACCGTGATGTGCCTCCTCCGGCTCCAGGAGCGCCAGAGTAGCCATGTGCGGATGCGCCGACCGAGGGGCGGACACGTCCGTGGGCCACGGTCTTTGGCAGGCGGTCCCACCCATTCCCCACGTTGTCCCCGCGCGGACGCACCCCGTCCGGCGCGTCCTTCGCCGGGCGGGCGCCGGGGCTCTTCCGGGCCGCCGCCCCGACCATCACCTGACCCGCCCGACCCCCGACCCCCCGACCGGCCGGCCGGCTCAGGCGGCCGTCGCGGTCGGCGGCACGATCGTGGAGACGGTCTCGAGGACGAGGGGGATGCCGAGGGCTCCGCAGAGGCGGCGGGTGCGGGCGAGGACGCTGAGGGTGGCGGGTGAGGGCGGGCCGGGGTGCAGTGTGATGCGGAGGAGTTCAGGGCGGTAGGCGAGGACGAGGACCTCCACCTCCAGGGCCGCGGCTGCCCTGGCGGGGATGTCGAGGTCGGGGAGGACGAGGTGGAGGGTGCCGTCGGCGTGGCTGGCGTGAGGGAGCATGGGCGTCGTCTTTCGCTGGAGCCTCCTGCCGCAGCGCCGAAGGGCTGCGGGAAGCGGGGTGCCGGGCCGGACGGAGAGGCTGGGGCGGGGTTAGCGGCCGGCCGACGGGACGGGGGGCGCCGTGCTGGGCCTGGGGACGGGAGCGTGGTGCTCCTGGCCCGACCACACGGCGGCCCTCTCGCGTTGATCGAGGGTGAGGCCGGTGGCTCGGGTCAGCTGCTCGATGCTCGTGCGCCCGCAGGCGGCCGCGGCGCGGGCCACCTGGCCCGGCCATAGTTCCTCGTCCGGGTGGGCCCGCCGGCCGCGGGCGTGCCGCGGGGGCTTCGGATGCTTCGGGCCGCCAGCGTGATCCGGTCGCTCGCCGTCACGAGCCGCGGCGTCGGCGAGGGGGGAGGAGGGGTCCCGCACCACGGCGGACCACCGGGTGTCGGCGGCGCGTCCGCATCGGTCGCGGACGGCGGCCGGCGATGGGGGCGGAGGCACGTCCGGGGCAAGAGCCTTGTCCGCCATGTCCGCACCTCCTGACCTGAACGCGAAACAGCGTGTCTCCCCGCATGCAGCATGCCCCTCTGCGGCGCGTTGAACAGCCCTCGCAGCGAAATGTGCCGCGCCCGCGCATATGTCCCGGCCTCCGGATTCTCAGCCGGTGCCCTGCTCCTCCGTCGTGTCGCTCTCTCCCGTCCCGGCCTCGGTGGTGATCCGGGCGCAGGCGCGGACGACGTCGCCGAGGTCCTGGCCGCTCTCGAAGAGGTCGCGCTGGCGTCGTGCTCCTCCCCCGCGCACCAGGAGGTCCTTGAGGGCGGCGCGTGCACGGTCGAGGTCGCCGGTATCCCGCAGGGCGGCCTCGGTGTGGGCGATCAGGATGTCGAAGGCGGCTTCCGGAGCGATCGGACGCAGGGTACGGGGGTCGGGGAGGGGGCCTTCCGGTCCCGAGCGGGCGGCCTGCCAGGCCGCGAGGCGGAGGACCTCGACGGGGACGCGGGGGACGGGGCTTCCCGACCGCCAGGCGCGGGCCTCGGTCTCGACCAGGGCGCGGGCGAGGGTGGCCACCAGCACCGTGGTGTCGGGTTCGAGACAGACGTCCGCGACGCGGATCTCGACGGTGGGGAAGTTGTGGGAGAGGCGGGCGTCGAAGTAGATCATGCCCTGGTCGCGCAGGACGCCGGTGCTCAGCATGTCGCGGACGCGGGCGTGGTAGCCGGCGGCGCTGCCGAACGGCTCGTACGGGCCGGCCGAGGGGAGGCGGTACCAGACCCGGCTGCGGTAGCTGGCGTACCCCGTGTCCTTGCCCTGCCAGTAGGGCGAGTTGGCGCTGATCGCGGTGAGCAGCGGCAGCCAGGGACGGATCCGGTCGAGGACGGCGACGCCTTCCTCGTCGGACTCGACGGAGACGTGGACGTGACACCCGCCGGTGAGCTGTTCCTCCGCGGTCAGGGCGAACTGGTCGGCTACCCAGCGGTACCGCCTGCCGAGGTTCCGCGAGGGCTCGACGGCGAGCGGGGAGGTGGCCAGGGCGGCGACCTGCGCGCCGACGCTTCCGGCGTGGCGCCCGGCCTCGCCGCGCCACCGGACGATCTCCTCGCGCAGCGCGCCCATGTCGGCGACGGGGCGGGTGGCGAACTCCAGCTGCTCCTGGTGGAGCTCCTTCTCGAAGACGTCCCCCGCCTCGTCCCCGGCTGCCGCGGCGAGGACCGCGGACGACAGGGCGAGCGGCTCCCCGGTCCGGGCGCTGACGAGGAGCAGTTCCTCCTCCACCCCTACCGTGCGGGTCCTGTGGTGCGTCGGGGTCTGAGTCACGCGGTTTTCCTTCCGGGCGGAGCGTCGTCGCGCTTCGGTGCGCCTCCGGCGCGTACCCCGCATCGGACGGATCAGCCCGGCCGGCGCGGCGCGCCTTCCCCGGGAACGGGGAAGGCGACCGTCCCGCGCCGGAGGGGGATTCCGGGCGGGACGGTCGCGGAGCCAGGCGCCTGCGAGCGGGGGGATGGCTGCAGGCGGGTCCGGCCACAGAGGCAGTCCCTTGCGCTCCACCGACCGCGTACCCCCTCGGTCCCACCTCACACCCTGCGGGTGCGGATCGACCGTGGCGGGTGGGGAGGGGCCCGGACGGCTCGGACGGGAGTCCGTGGCGCACCCGGGGGCCTCTGCGCGTTTGGTGCCGCGCCCGGCCCGGCCCGGCCCGGTCGGTCGCCGGCCGGCCGGCCGGCGGGTGGCGGGAGGCGGGCGACGCGTCGCGTCGCTCGCGAGCCGCCGTACGACCGGGACCGGCGGCGCTTAGGCTCGGTACACAGTGGTCAGGGAGGGCAACCCGACGAAAGGCCCGGTATGGAGCCCCGTGGGAAGGTGCTGTCGGATCTGGTCGTCAGGTCGCGTCTCGTCCCGGGCCGGGACCTGGCCGAGCTCGTCGCCCAGGCGGGCCGCCGGATGGGCCTGAGCGGAGCCGCCGTGTACGTGGCCGACCTGCAGCAGCTCACGCTGGTGGCGCTCCCCCGCTCTCCCGACGCCGAGGAGCAGACCCTCGCCGTCGACTCCTCACTGGCCGGTCTCGCCTACCGTGCGCAACGGACGCAGCGGTCGGGGGACGGCGGCACCGCGTGGGTGCCCTTGATCGACGGCGCCGAACGGCTCGGCGTACTCAAGGCCACGGCTCCCGGCGTCGACGACGACATGGTCCAGGAGTGCGAGGCTCTGGCCGACGTGGTCGCGCTGCTGCTCGATTCGAAGTCGATGCACGGCGACGCACTCGTCGAGGCGGAGCGGCGCAGACCGATGACCGTGCAGGCGGAACTGCTGTGGGCGTTCCTGCCACCCCGGACGATCGGCACCGCGCGGGTGACCTCGTCCGCGTTCCTGGAGCCGGCCTACGACATCGGCGGCGACGCCTTCGACCACAGCCTCGTCGGCGGAGCACTGCACCTGACCTTGCTGGACCCGATGGGGCACGACCTCGCCGCGGGGGGAGCCAGCGCGGCCGGTCTGGCCGCCTGCCGCGCCACGCGCCGCTCCGGCGGAACGCTGGAAGACATCGTTCCCGCGATCGAAGACGTCCTGAGCCAGTGGTTCACGGACCGGGTGATGACGGCGATCATCGCCAACCTGGACACCGAGAGGGGCATCTTGACCTGGGTCAACTGCGCGCATCCGCCGCCCCTGCTCATCCGCGAGGGCCGAGTGGTGCACGGCGCGCTCGAACGGGAGGCCGAACTACCGCTCGGCTGGGGATTCCACACCGCGGCTCCGCCCGCGGTCCACCGCCAACACCTCCAGCCCGGTGACCGGATCCTGCTCTACAGCGACGGCTTCACCGAAGCCCGGTCTCCGTCCGGTGATCTCTTCGGCGAGGAACGGCTGAGCGACACCGTGATCCGTGCGACGGCCGCCGGTGACCCCGCACCCGAGGCCCTGCGGCGCCTGGTGCAGAACCTCCTTCACCACCAGCACAGCCGGCTCCGCGACGACGCCACCATCCTCCTCGCGGAATGGCACCCCGGCCCTCGCTGACCGGCCGTCGCCCTCACCGACGTCGGTCTGGTGGCCGCCCCCGGACGGACCTGCCGGGGCCCGGAGCGCACACCCCTCCCCCACGGCGGACAATGGTCTGCGCAGGAGACTCCGGCGCGTGGCCGGGGCGCGAGCAGGGCGTGGGCGGCGGTTCACGGCGAGGGCACCGGCGGACGGCGGGCACGGAGACCGTGCCGCGGCGGACGTCCGGCTCCGCTTCTCGTGCGATCCGCCGGGCAGCACCTCTGGAGGGGACGTATGACCGAGACCAGCAACACCGAATCCGCCGCGAGCGAGGTGCCGGGAGCGTCACGGAGCCCCCTGCAACGGCTGATGCGCTACATCCCCCTGGTGGCACCGCTCCTCCTGTGGGCCGTGCCGTGCTGGGTCCTCCTCCACACCGGTCAGCGCTGGCCGCTCCCCGTGACGCTGATCGGCACGGCGTCGTTCGTCCTCGGTCTGATCGGGATGCCGCTGGCGATGATGCGCGGCCACGGCCGTCGCCAGCAGGACCGGGCCGCGATCGTCGGTGCGTCGCTGCTCGGCGGTGTCTGGGTGCTGTTCACCTGGTCCGTGCTCCTGGGCGTCCTGCTGCGGCTCGCCCTGACGGTGGCGGGTGTCGGGGACGGTCAGGACCGGGCGCGGATCGTCACCTGGGCCGTCCTCGGGGTGACCGCCGTGCTGCTCGCCTGGGGGTACGGGGAGGCCCGCCGCGTGCCGCGTGTGCGGCGGCTCGACGTGACGCTGCCGCGTCTGGGGGCCGGACTGGACGGCACGCGGGTCGCCCTGATCACCGACACGCACTACGGTCCGCTCGACCGTGCCCGCTGGTCGGAACGGGTCTGCGAAACGGTGAACACGCTGGAGGCTGACCTGGTGTGCCACACCGGCGACATCGCGGACGGCACGGCCGAACGGCGTCGCGCGCAGGCAGCGCCGCTGGGCACGGTGAAGGCGACGCGCGCCCGGGTCTACGTCACGGGGAACCACGAGTACTACAGCGAGGCCCAGGGCTGGGTCGATCTGATGGACGAGCTGGGCTGGGAGCCGCTGCGCAATCGTCATCTGCTGCTCGAACGGGGCGGTGACACCCTCGTGGTCGCGGGCGTCGACGACGTGACGGCGGAGTCCTCCGGTCTGGTGGGCCACCGTGCGCACCTCGCCGGAGCACTCCAGGGCGCCGACCCCGACCTGCCGGTCCTTCTCCTCGCCCACCAGCCGAAGTTCATCGACCGGGCGGTCGAACGGGGCGTGGACCTCCAGCTCTCCGGCCACACCCACGGTGGCCAGATCTGGCCCTTCCACTATCTGGTGCGCATCGACCAGCCCGTCGTCGCCGGCCTCAGCCACCACGGCGCGCGGACCCTGCTCTACACCAGCCGCGGCACCGGGTTCTGGGGGCCGCCCTTCCGGGTCTTCGCCCCGAGCGAGATCACGCTGCTCGTCCTGCGCTCCCCACGGCAGGCGGCTTCCTCCTGAGGAGTCCCGGCGGTCGTGCGAGCCGGTCCCGCCGTGCCGACGACCGACCTGTCGGGGGGGGGGGGGGGGGGGGGGGGGGGGGGGGAGGGGGGGAGGGGGGGGGGGGGGGGGGGGGGGGGGGGGGGGGGGGGGGGGGGGGGG
>NZ_JBVJMN010000039.1:0-80072 GCF_055584185.1 Streptomyces sp. NPDC104202
ACCCCCACCCCCCCCCCCCACCCCCCCCCCCCCCTCCCCCCCCCCCCCCCCCCCCCCCCCCCCCCCCCCCCCCCCCCCCCCCCCCGGCAACTGGTGGAACTGGCCACCATCCTGCTCGTCGCGGGGCACGAGACCACGGCCAACATGATCTCCCTCGGGACCTACACCCTGCTGCGCCACCCCGAGCGCCTCGCCGAACTCCGGGCGGACCCCGCGCTCGTCCCGGCCGCCGTCGAGGAGCTGCTGCGCTTCCTGTCCATCGCCGACGGACTGCTGCGGGTGGCGCGCGAGGACATCGACGTCGACGGGACCGTCGTCCGGGCGGGCGAGGGCGTGGTGTTCTCGACCTCCGTCATCAACCGGGACACCGACGCCTATCCGGATCCGGACACCCTCGACTGGGAGCGCCCGGCCCGCCACCACGTCGCGTTCGGGTTCGGCATCCACCAGTGCCTCGGGCAGAACCTCGCCCGCGCGGAGCTGGAGATCGCCTTCGGGACACTGCTGCGCCGGCTGCCGGAGCTGCGGCTGGCCGTGCCCGCCGACGAGATCCCCTTCAAACCGGGCGACACGATCCAGGGGATGCTCGAACTCCCCGTGACCTGGTGAGAGGAGCACCGCGATGCGTGTCTCGATCGACGGCGACGTCTGCATCGGCGCCGGACAGTGCGCCCTGACCTCCCCGGACGTCTTCACCCAGGACGACGACGGCTTCGGCACGGTGCTGCCCGGCCGCGAGGACGGGGGCGGCGGGGCGATGGTGCGGGTGGCCGCCCACGCCTGTCCCGTACGCGCGATCACGGTCCACGAGACCGACGGGCCGCCCCGGCCGTGACGGCGGACCGGCACCGTGCCTGGGGCGCGGTGCCGGTCCGGGGGGGGGCGGGGCCCTGCGGGGTCCGTCAGGCGGAGACCTCGGGGAGCAGGCCGGTGGCCGGTGCGGCCAGGTCGGTGAGCTGGTGGAGCTGGTTCAGGTCGTTGACCCGGTTCAGGCCGCCGAGCTGCTCGGCGATGCCCGGCAGGCGGTCGCGGGACTCCTCGGGGATACCGGTCGCCGTGAGGGAGTCGATCTCGGCGATCGGGCTGATGGGCGGGCCGAGCGGGCCGGTGGCGGCGACCGCTTGGGTCGCGGCGCCGCCGAGGCAGGAGAAGGCGGCGGCGACGGCCAGGACGGAGGACATGCGTCGGGTTGAGATCACACCCACACAACGGACCGCGGCGCCGACGGACACGGTCCCGCCCGGCGGGCACCCTCCGAACGGGGGTCCCACGGAAGACCCCGGCCGCGGGGGCCGGGGTGACCTGGCGGGGCGAGCCGGGCTCCGTCGTCGCCCGGGTCGCCCGCTTCGGCCCGACGGCCCGTCAGGCTGGTCCGGTCAGCCGAAGTCGGGGATGGGGTGGTCCGGGGCGAGGGCGGCGGCGATGCGCTGGGCGATCACGTGGGCGCTGTGGCCGGCGGCCGCGGAGGGCCCGTTCGTGGTCGAGACGGCGAGGGAGAGGCGCTCGGACGGCAGGTACGCCATCGAGGCCGAGTAGCCGAAGAACAGCGGGTGCTGGGCCACCCAGTCACCGAGCACGAGCACGCCGGCGCCGTAGTGGGTGGCGGCGGTGTTCGCGCGGCAGACCGTCGCCGGGCACGTCTTCGTGGGGCGGCCCAGACCGACCGTCCCCGGGTCGAGCAACTCCCGGTACCCGGCCGGGGAGAGCAGGCGGCCGGAGCCGATCGCGGCGGCCGAGCGGGCCAGGTCGCAGATGTCGGTGGTCTGGACGGCGCCGGGCGCGGTGGTCCACGAGGGGTTCCAGAAGGTCGACTCCTCGTAGGTCCCCCGGTCGGCGGTGAAGGCGTGCAGGACGGGGGCGGGGATCTCCGGGGTGAAGGCGTTGCGGGTCTCGCGCAGTCCGAGGGGCCCGAGGACCTCCCGCTGGAGGAGGACGTCGAGCCGGGTGCCGGTGATCTCCTCCAGGGCGGCGCCCAGGAGCACGAAGTTGGCGTGCGAGTAGCTCCAGTTGGTGCCCGGCTCGTACCACCGCTTCTCGGCCGTCGCGAGGGCGACCAGCTCCTTCGCGGTCCACTGGCGGAACGGGTCGGCGACGACCGCCTGCTGGAACCCGGGCAGGCGGACGTAGTCGACGAGGCCGGTCGTGGAGGCGGCCAGCATGCGCAGCGTGATCCGGTCGCCGTCCGCGAGGTCGGGCAGCCAGCGGCCGACGGGGTCGTCGAGGCCGACCCGGCCCTGGTCGACGAGGCGCAGCAGCGCGGTGCCGAGGTAGCTGATGGCCACGTTGCCGTTCCGGAAGTGCATGGCCGGCGTGGCGGGCACGCCCGTCATCGACTCGCCGAGCGCGGTGGTGACGACGTCCCGGCCGTCGGCGGTGACCCGCACGATGACGGAGGCGAGACCCATCTCGGCCTTCGCCCGCTCGGCGATCCGCCGGACCTCGTGCGCCGGACCCCGTTCCGGCACCTTCGACGCGGCGCAGGGCCGCCGGTGCCCCGACTCCCCGGGCGCGGTGCCGGAGGCCGGCACGGCGGCCCCGATGACGCCGAGGGCGAGCAGTGCGGTGAGCGCGGCGAGGCGCGCGCGGGACGGGGTGCGGGCTGGGCTCATGGTCGGAGTATCGGCAGGTCCCCGCGCCGCCGGGGACGTACGCGCTGCCGGACCGCGCGAACATCACCCGTCAGGCCCGCCGTCACGGGAGGCGTGGCGGGCGGGTTCTCCGACGCCCGGCGGCGGGAGCGGGACGGGGCCCGGCGCGCTCCCGGACCATGCCCCGGTCGTCAGGGCGTCCGGGGCCGGGGCGGCGGCGGGATCGCCCAGCGCAGGGCCCCGGTGATCGCGCGGCCTCCGGGGCGGGCCAGCGGCAGCGTGAGGCGGGTGAGGGCGGGCGGGTCGAGGGCCGTGACGGCCCAGGCGGGGAGCAGGTCGACGGCGGCGGCCGCCAGGAACGCGTACGGCAGGCGGGCCGGGGCCGGGAGCGGGGGGTCCGACAGCAGGAAGCGGGCCGCGGAGCGGGACTCGGGGGTGGCGCGGAGCTCCGGACGGTACGCGGCCAGGCGGGCGATCAGTCCCGCCCGGGTGACGGGCGGGTCCTCCACGCCGAGGCGCCGCGCGACCCGGGCCATGTCGGCGACGTAGCCGTCCATTCGGTCCGGGGGCAGCGGGGCGCGCCCGTAGCGCTGGTGGGCGTGGAGGAAGCAGGCCGTCTCGGCGACGTGGACCCAGCCGAGGAGGTGCGGATCGGAGGCGTGGTACGGCACACCCTCGGAGGTGGTGCCCCGGATCCGCCCGTGGACGGCCCTGACCCGGCGCACCGCCTCCTCCGCGTCCCGGGCGGTCCCGAAGGTCGTGACGGCGAGGAACGTGCTGGTGCGCTGGAGGCGCCCCCACGGGTCGCCCTGGAAACCCGAGTGGGCGGCGACGGCCGCCATCGCGGT
This sequence comes from Streptomyces sp. NPDC104202, assembly GCF_055584185.1. Lineage (NCBI taxonomy): Bacteria > Bacillati > Actinomycetota > Actinomycetes > Kitasatosporales > Streptomycetaceae > Streptomyces > Streptomyces sp. NPDC104202. Next base: position 3,437 of record NZ_JBVJMN010000039.1, read on the forward strand.
GGGGTGCAGCGACTGGAGGAGGAGGGCGGCGAGACCGCCGACGTACATCGAGGCGTCCGCGTGGACGGTCCGGACGGGACGGTCGGGGGCGAACCAGCGCGGGCCGGGCGTGCCGTGGATGCGGTCCCGCTTGCGGTGCGCCTCGGGACCCGCGACCCGGTGGAGGAGGGCGTCACCGGCCCGCTCCCGCAGGGCGCCGACGTACGACGGTGACCGGAGCACACCCCCATTATGCCCCCGCGCCGCCGCCGGAGGGGAGGGCGCGGCCCCGGGACCGCTTTCCCGTCACGAGGCAACCGGCCCCCACCCGTTGCCGTCCTCCGGGGGCAGAGGGGCGCGGGGGAGGCTGGGGCCGGCGGTGGCGACGGGGGTTCCCGGCGGCGTGCCGCGCGGACCGGACTCGGGCCCGTGCCCCACCGACCGATCGTGAGGAAGACCGCTTTGATACGTGTCACACGCGCCGTGGCCACCGCCGCGGCGTTACTCGCGCTGGCCGCGGTGGCGCCCGGGCCGGCGTTCGCGGAGCCCGCTCCGGCGGACCCGTCGGCCGCGTCCGCGGGGAACCGCCCCGGTGACCGGGGACTCCCCGAAGGATGGCGGGTCAGCGGGACCGGGGCGGGCCGGCAGCTGGTGTGGACCTCGCCCGAGCCGGTGCCCGCGGGCGACGCCCGGGTGGAGTTCCACGCCGGAGACCGGCTGCTCGGCCGACCGGTGCCCGCGCCCGACGGCCGCACCTTCCGGCTGCCGCTCGGCGGCACCCGGCCGGCCGAGGGGGCGCCGCTGCGGGTGACGGCCGCCGGCCGCCGGCTGGACGCGGCCGCTCCCGCGCGGGCCGCCGTCGAGCGTCCCGGAGCGCCGTCGGCCGTGCCGCCCGCCCCCCTGCCGGTGAACGGCGTCGACCCCGGGGTGCCGGGCCCCTTCGCCACGGTGACCGGCCGCTACGACCTCGCGCCCGTCCGCCTGCCGGGGTTCGCCGCACCCGTCGAGATGCGCGCCGTCGTGGTGGGACCGGCCGGCGCGCCGGGGAAGCGGCCCGTGGCGCTCTTCCTGCACGGCCGCCACGCCACCTGCTACGCCCCCGGCACCGAGGAGGTCCGCCTCGCGTGGCCCTGCGAGGCGGGGACGCGGCCGATTCCGAGCCACGAGGGGTACCTGCGGGCCCAGCGGCTCCTGGCCTCCCAGGGGTACGTCACGGTGTCGGTGTCCGCCAACGGCGTGAACGGCCAGGACTACCTGGCCGAGGACGGCGGTGCCCAGGCCCGCTCGTCCCTGGTGCGGCTCCACCTGGCCCGCTGGGCGCAGTGGTCCACGCACCGGTCGGCCGCACCCGCGGCCGTCCGCGCCGTCGCGCCCGCCGACCTGGCGCGCGTGCTGCTCGTCGGCCACTCCCGCGGCGGCGAGGGCGTCAACCGGGCGGCGGTCGACAGCGTCACCCCGCCGCCGGCCGCCCAGGACGGCTACCGCGGACCCGTACGGTGGACGATCCGCGGCACCGTCCCGATCGGGCCGACGATCTTCGGCAACAACCCGGCTCCCGACGTGGCCTCGATGACGATCCTGCCCGGGTGCGACGGCGACGTGTCCGACCTCCAGGGCCAGAACTTCGTGGACGGCACCCGGGGCGTCAGCCGCGGCGCGGCCCTGCACGGCGCGGTCTACGTGATCGGCGCCAACCACAACTTCTTCAACAGCGAGTGGACCCCGGGACAGGCGAAGGCGCCCGCCCTGGACGACTTCTCGTCCGAGGACGGGACCGACCCGGTCTGCTCCCCCGGCACGGCCACCCGGCTGACCGCCGGGCAGCAGCAGGCCGTCGGCGCCACCTATGTCGCGGCCGCCGCCCGGCTGTTCGTCGACGGCGACGACCGGGTCCGTCCGCTCCTCGACGGCACCGGCCGCCGCGTCCCCTCGGCCGGCCAGGCCCGGGTCCTCGCCCACGCCGTCGGAGCGCACCGCACGCCGGTCGTGCTGCCGGACCCGGCCGTCACGGTCTCGGCGGGCGGCAGGCTCTGCGGCCAGGTCGACCCGGACCCGGCCCGGTCCTGCCTGCCGCCCGAAGAGGGCGGCCGGTCACCGCACTTCGCGTACTGGGACGCCTCGCCCGAGCCGGGCCGCGACGCGGTCGCGCTGGAGTGGGAGCGCCCCGGCACCCCGGTCACGGTGCGCCCCTCCCGGCCGGTGTCCCTCGCCGGCGCCGACGCCCTGGCCCTGCGGCTGATCGTCCCGCCGAACACCGCCGGCACCCTGTTCGACGTGTCCGTCACCGACGCCTCCGGCCGCCGGGCGGAGCTGGGCCGTGCCCGGGTCGACGGTCTGCCGGGCAGCGAGCGGACCGCCTCGTACTGGGCGCGCGAGGTCCGGGTGCCGCTGTCGGCCGCGCGCCGCGGCGGCCTGGACCCGCGGCGGATCTCGGCCGTGTCGCTGACCCCGCGCGGCGGCGCCGGCCGGGCCTGGCTGATCGACGCCTGGGGCTGGCGTCCCGGCACGCCGGCCGTCCGTCCCGCCCCGCTGGCGCGGGTGGACGTCGGCCGCCTGACCGTCAAGGAGGGCGACTCCGGGACCCGGACCTACCGGGTGCCCGTCACCGTCTCCGGGCGGGGCAGTGGCCAGGTCCGCCTGTTCGTCCCCCGGCCGGACTCGGACGAGGTCACGTCCCGGCTGGTCACCGTGCGGCCGGGACGGCACGACATCGACCTCCCGGTGGAGGTCCGCGGCAACACCCGCTACGGCTACGACACGGTGCGGGACGCGTTCGTGAAGGCGGTGCGCGGCACCGTGGTCGGCTCGCACCGGGGCGGGGTCACCGCGCTGAACGACGACGACATGCCGACGCTCCGTCTCGACCCGGTCGCGGACGACGTGGCCGAGGGCGCGGCCCTGCGCTGGCGTCTGACGCTCTCCGACGCCGCCGACGCCGACATCACGGGCGAGGTGTCCTTCCTGGCTCCGGCCGGGGGCCCCGAGCTCACCACGGCCGATCTCGATCGCGCGTGGCTGGAGGAGCGGCTGGGCAGTGTGCCGGACCCGGCCGTGCCGCTCTCCGAGGCGGGCCGGCTCGGCCTCTACCTGTTCGCCACCGTCCCCGCCGGGCGGACGACCGCGGAGCTGACCGTCCCCACCGGCCGCGACGACGCCGCGGAACCGGCGGAGTTCCTCCGCGGGCGGCTGACGACGTACGACGGCTCCTGGGAGCCCGTGCCCGGACCGGAGTTCACGGGAACGGTACGGGACGCGCCGTGAGCGTGGTCTGATCACCGGCCGGGGCCGTCGCGGAGCGATCCGGGGCGGCCCCGGCCTCAGCCGGCCGGCGTCAGGTCCGCCCACAGGGCGGCGGCGTCCGGCGACAGCGCGACGATCTCCCGGCCGGGTGTCGGGCCTGACCCGTCCCACCACACGCCCTGGCCGGGGGTCATCGTGGGCCCGTCGGTGCCCGCCCGCCAGCCACCGCTCAGCACGTGGAACACCCCGGCGTGCCCGGCGGGCGGCGCCACCGGACCGGTGACCCGCTCCACCGTCGCCGCCCAACGGCCGCGCCGCACCATGATGTTGAGCACCCGGCAGGGCCCGCCGGCGAGTTCGGCCGTCAAGGTGAGGTCCCCGGGGAAGGCGGTCGGCTCGCCGACCCGCGTCAGCAGCCGGTCGAACACCCCGGGAGCCGTCAGCCGCACGCCGTCGCCGGCCAGCGGGGTGAGCGTCCGGTCGACCCCGGGGAACGCCGAGAACGGCCCGTCCCGGTCGATGTCGGCGATGCTCGCCCGCCACCCGAACTCCTCGGCGCCCGAAGGCCGCGAGGCGACCTCCCGGGTGGCGCCCCCGCCGTTGCGCCACCGGCCCGCCGTCAGGGTCTCGACGTCGTAGGGGTGCATGCGTGCTCCTGAGTCGGTCGCGGTAGGGAAGCGGAGTCTATGCGGCTCCCTCGGCCGGGTGGGCGGTTCCCTCGGCCGAGCGGGCGGCTCCCTCCGCGCGTCGGGGGTTCTCCTCGTGGAGTCGGCGGTTCCCTCCGCGCGGTCGGCGGGTCCCCGGATGCGAGGCGGTTCCCCCCTGCGCGGAATACGGCCAAGAGGAGGGACGCGCTCCGCCGCCGGGGGCGCGCGGCACCGGAACCCGTGCGGCGCCTGCCCCGAAACCCGGTGCGGAGGGGCCGGGACCCGCCGCCGTCGCGGAAGCATCGTCGGCGCGTCGTGGCCCCGTCACGGCTCCGTCGTCGTCCCATCACACTCCGGGCCGCCGGGATGGCCGGAATCCACGCGCTCGGGCCCGTCCGGTCCGGACCGCCGTTGATCACGCCGTTCCGGCCTCACATACTGCGCTGACCAGCGGCGGGCGACGTTGCGCCCCCGGACTGGAATCCCACTCACCGACCTCGTCCCAAGCTCCTGGGGGAGACTTGCGCGCACATGTGAAGCGGTCACACGCCTTCACCCTCGCCGCGGCCACAACGGTGGCCCTGATCGCGGGCATGACCGGCCCGTCGACGGCGATCGCATCGAACACGACGGCCTCCGCGGAGGCCGCCCCGAGACCCGGCGGGACCCAGCGGATCCCGCTCGTCACCGGCGACCGCGTGGTCGTCGACACCGACGGCCGCATGGTGGGCTTCGAAGCCGCCGCGGGCCGTGAGCACATACCCGTACAGGTGCAGCGCACCCCGGGCCACACCCTGGTGGTACCGGGCGACGCCCAGCGCCTGATCGCCACCGGCCGGCTGGACCAGCGGCTCTTCGACCTCGACACCCTCACCGCGCGGCAGCTGCGCGCGAGCCACCGCGACGGCCTGAAGCTCATCGTGCAGTACGAGGGGGCGGCGGGCGCCGCGCGGGCCGAGCTGCGCGCGGCCGGGGACACCCGGATCCGGCGCTCGCTCCCCGCGATGAACGCCGAGGCCATCGGCACCCCGCAGGACGACGTGGCGCGGGTGTGGGAAGCGCTGACCGATCCCCCGCGGGCCGGCGTGCGGACCACCGCGGCCGGCATCGGCAAGGTGTGGCTCGACGGCGTCCGTTCGGCGAGCCTGGACCGCAGCGTCCGCCAGATCGGCGCCGACAAGGCGTGGGCGTCCGGCTTCGACGGCAAGGGCGTCACCATCGCCGTCCTGGACACCGGAGTCGACAAGACCCACGCCGACCTGCGGACCCAGGTCGTCGGCGAACGGAACTTCTCCTCCTCCCCCGACACCGCGGACCGCGTCGGGCACGGCACGCACGTCGCGTCGATCGCCGCCGGCACCGGCGCCGCGTCCGGCGGCCGTTTCAAGGGCGTCGCCCCCGGCGCCCGGCTGATCAGCGGCAAGGTCCTCGACGACGACGGCTACGGCGACGACTCCGCCGTCATCGCGGGCATGGAGTGGGCCGCCGCCGAGGGCGCCGACGTGGTCAACCTCAGCCTCGGCAGCCCCGACAGCCCCGGCGTCGACCCGGTGGAGGCGACGGTCGACCGGCTCTCCGCGGAGAAGGGCGTGCTGTTCGCCGTCGCCGCGGGCAACGACGGCGAGGGCGGCGCCTCGACGCTCGGCTCGCCCGGCACCGCGGACGCCGCGCTGACCGTCGGCGCCGTCGACAAGGACGACCGGCTGGCGCCCTTCTCCAGCACCGGCCCGCGCCTCGGCGACGGCGCCGTCAAGCCGGACCTCACCGCGCCGGGCGTCGCCATCACCGCGGCGGCCGCCGCGGGCAGCGCGATCGACACCAGCCCCGGCACGCCCCACCCGGCCCCGGGCTACCTGCAGATCGACGGCACCTCCATGGCCACGCCGCACGCGGCGGGCGCGGCGGCGCTGCTGAAGCAGAAGCACCCGGAGTGGAAGGCCACCGAGCTCAAGGGCGCGCTGATCGCCTCGGCCGAGGGCGGCGACCACACCGCCTTCCAGCAGGGCGCGGGACGCGTACAGGCCGACAGGGCGCTGTCCCAGACGGTGATCGCCGAACCGGTCTCGATGACGTTCGGCACGGCGCGGTGGCCTCACGCCGACGACCGGCCCGTCACCAGGAAGGTCGTGTACCGCAACCTCGGGACCGACGACGTCACCCTCGACCTCTCGGTGTCCACCGTCGACCCGACGGGGAAGCCCGCCCCGGCCGGCTTCTTCGCCCTCGGCGCGGAGAAGGTGACCGTCCCGGCCGGCGGCACCGCCGGCGTCGACCTGACCGCCGACACCCGTGTGGGCAACGCGGACGGCACCTACTCCGGCTACGTCACGGCCACCGCCGCGGGACAGTCGGTCCGCACGGCCGCGGTGGCCGAGCGGGAGGCGGAGTCGTACGACCTGACGCTCCGGGCCGTCGGCCGCGACGGCGCCGACGCGCGGAACTTCTCCAGCACCCTCATCGGGGTCTCCGGACCCGCCGCCGGCTTCCAGACGCGGATCGACGACGAGCCGGGTGTCCACACGCTCCGCGTGCCCAAGGGCTCGTACACCTTCAACACGGCCGTCTACCAGGACCCTTCGGACTTCACGAAGGGCACCGACTGGATCGCGCAGCCGAAGCTGGAGGTCACCGGCGACACCACGGTCACCGCCGACGCGCGCACCACCAGGCCGGTCAGCCTCACCGTGCCGGGACTCGACACGGTGGACTACGGCGGCACCTACTACGAGCGCGCCACCGACATCGGCCGCGTCGGCAACGGCTGGGTGCTCCGGGGCTTCACCGGCTTCCGCACCGCCCACCTCGGCCCGGCCGTCACCGACGGCTCGCTCCTGCAGACCTGGGACGGGCACTTCCTGAAGGGCGCCGACACCCACTACTCGGTGGCCTTCGGCGGTCCGGCGCGCACCGTCGCGACCGGCTACACCCGGCACGTGAAGGCGGACGAGCTGGCGACCCTGAAGGTCGGCCTCGGCTCCTCCGCCACCGGGAAGACCGCCCTGGCCTCCCCTTTCGCCCATCTTCCGGGCGCCCCCGAGGGCAACGGGTTCTCCGCGCCGCAGGCGGCGCCGGGCACGCGCACCTTCCACGTCTCCACCGGTGACGGCGTCACGTGGCTGACCCGGTTCACCCAGGCCGGACCGCCCGACGAGTGGGGCTACCCGGCCTTCGAGGGCAGCTACGAGATGGTCCGTCCGAAGCGCTACGAGGCCGGCCGGACGTACCGCGAGGACTTCAACACCGGTGTCGTCGGCCCCCTCCTGGACCCGGACACCGGGGTGTTCCGCACCGCTCCCGACCCGGTCACGGGCGAGCAGTCGCTCGTGGGCTCGGTGCGCCTGTTCGCCGACGGCAAGGGTCACACCGGTACGGTCCCGTTCGCCACGGCCACCTCGACGCTGTTCCGCGACGGCGTCGAGATCGGCCGCAACGACGATCCGCTGAGCGGCTCGAAGCCCTTCGCGGTCGACGGCTCCGACGCCGAGTACCGGCTGACGACCTCCGTGGAACGCCCGGCCGGTACGACGGCGGTCTCCACCCGCGTCGACACCTCCTTCACGTTCCGCTCGCGGCAGGTCGCGGCCACCACCGCGCTGCCGGTGTCCACCGTCCGCTTCGCGGCCCCCGTCGACCTCGCCTCGCGGGCCCCCGCGGGCGCGCCGCTGCGGGTCCCGGTGACCGTGCAGGGTGCGGCCGCCGGCGGCAACCTCGCGTCGCTCGCGGTCGCGGTGAGCTACGACGACGGCGTGACCTGGCAGGCCGTCCGGGTCCTCGGCGGCGCGATCACCGTGAAGAGCCCCGCGAAGGACGGGGCCGTGTCGCTCCGCGCCGAGGTGAGGGACCGTCAGGGCAACACGTCGGGGGTGACGATCCACCGCGCCTGGTCCGGCAGGTGACCCCGGTCCGCTGACGCGGAGGTGCCGGGGAACGTCCGAGGACGTTCCCCGGCACCTGTCGTCCCTCGCCGCGCCGGCTCATCCGGCGTCCGGGAAGAGCCCCCTCGTCGGGAACGGCGGCCGCGCGAGGCGGACGAGTTCCAGGGCCTGCTGGGGGAACCAGGTGCCCGCGGCGGGGTCGACCGTGCCGCGCTCGGGGTCCTGGGGTCCGGCGGTGCCGCGCAGGCACAGGCCGTCCGACTCGCCGGGGATCTTGATCCAGAGCTTGGCGTCGTACAGCGGGTCGCCGGTGGCGGTCGTCGGCCGGTCGCCGAGACCGCGGCCGGGCGGGTTGCACCAGTCCTGCGCGTCGGTGTACTTGCCGGCCGGGGCGGTCCACGGGCCGAGGCCGTTGCGGCTGGTGTCGGTGACGAAGTGCTTCCGCCGGGAGGGCGGCGTCGTCACGTGCCCCGCGATCCACGTCTCGGCGTCGGCGCGGGGCCAGTACTGGTTCGGGCAGTCGGCGGCGGCCCCGCCGTCCTCCACGTATCCGACGCACGCGGAGATCAGCGTGCCGTACCAGCGGCTGTCGTCCTCCGTGCGGTAGTTGGAGGCGTTGGTGAACACGCCGGTGGCACCGGAGACGCCGGCCCGGATGAGCCGGGGCACGATGGAGCCGACGCTGTGCCAGCCCGGGTGTCCGGTGTCGAGGTACACCTTGGTGCGGCCGAGCCGGCCCAGGGTGTCGACGGCGTACTTCACCTCCGTGTACCGCGCGGTGGTCCTGGTGCCCTGGGCGTCGTCCTGACCGCAGTCGGCCGGCAGCAGGGCGAGCGAGTCGGGTTCGAGGACGACCATGGCGTCGTGGCCGCCCACACCGCGCGCGACGGCGTCCACCCACGCCTGGTACTCGGCCGTGGTCGACGCCCCTCCGCCGGAGTAGTTCGCGCAGTCGCGCCCGGGCACGTTGTAGAGGGCGAGCACCGGCACGGCGCCCTTCCGCGCGGCGTCCCTCACGACCGTCCGCGCCAGTCCCTCGACCTCGGCCGGCGTCTGGTCGCCGTACCAGACGGCCTGGGGGGTGAGGGCCATGGCGAGGATGCCCGCGGCGTCCTCGTACCGCCCGTCCTTCAGCAGTCCGGCGGCCTGCCGGTACGCGTCCGGGTTGGCCTTCGGGGTGTAGAGGCGGGCTCCGCGCGCGTCCGGAGCGCCCGTGGGCACCCCGGCGGTGGCGGCCTGCGGCCCGGTCAGCAGGGCTGCCGCGAGGACCAGGGGCAGCGCGAGGGAACGGGCGGCGGTTCTGCGGCGCATGGGTGGGGGACCTCCGTCGACGGCACGCTGGGGAACGCTCCCGGACCGTCCTAGTCGATGGGAGCGCTCCCATGAGACTCCCGGAGCTTCTGGCGCGCCGTCAAGAGCCGTGCACCGACGGGGCGTCGCGGAAGGACCGGGTCCGGCTCAGTCCGCCGGCCGGTCCGGCAGGCGGAAGCCGTCGAACAGGTCGTCCATGGCCCGCACCGCCAGGCGGTCGGGGATGGCGCGGACCACGAGGTCGCGGGCCGCGGCGGCGAGCGGATGCCGCAGGGCCCCCACGCGGCCCGCCCGACGGGCACGGACGCGCACGGCGTCGGTGCGGCGCAGACGGGCGGCGGTGTACGCGGCGAGGGCCCGCGGCACGGCGGCCACGACGGCGCCGTCGTGCTCTCCACCGCCGCCCTCTCCACCGCCGCCCTCGTCGCGGTCGGCCCGGTCGCGGTCGGCCCCGCCGCCGTCCCCGGACGGCAGGAGACGGCCGAGGACGACCGCGTCCTCGATGGCCTGGCAGCCGCCCTGGCCGAGGTTGGGCGCCATGGCGTGCGCGGCGTCGCCGAGCCAGGCGATCCGGCCGTGGTGCAGGCGCGGGAGCGGGGCGGCCAGTTCGTACAGGTCGTGCCGGAGGACCGCGTCGGGAGCGAGGGCGTCCACCCGGTCCAGGAGTGCGGGGATGGGGTCGTGCCAGGCGCCGAAGCGGCGCCGCAGTTCGGCCCGCGGGTCCTCCGGCCGCGGACCGGCCGGGACGGCCGCGGTGGCGTACAGGTAGAACCGGCCGTCGGAGAGCGGCGTCACGCCGAACCGCTGCCCTCGCCCCCAGGTCTCGCTCATGGCCTGGACGCCCAGGCCGGGGGCCTCGACGAGGGCCCGCCAGGCGGTCTCGCCGAGGTAGCTCAGGCCGGGATGGGCGGGGAAGTACGCGCGGCGCAGCGGGCTGTGGATGCCGTCGGCGGCGACGACCAGGTCGGCGGGGAGCCCCGGGCCGTCCTCCGTCCGCACGAGCGCGCGGTCCCCCGAGTCGTCGACAGCGGTCACGGCGGTGCCGTACCGCAGCCACCCCGAGGGAAGGGCGGCGGTCAGCGCGGCCGTGAGCGCCGGGCGCGGTACGGCGATCGGCGGCACACCGTGGCGTGCCGCCATGTCCGCGGTGGCGGCGCGGGTGAGCCAGCGGCCGTCGGGGCGGCGGACTCCCATCGCCTCGGGCACGGCGCTGCCCGTCGCGGGGGTGATGTCGACGGCGACGGCCCGGAGCGCGCGCAGCGCGTTGGGGGCGAGGCCGATGCCGGCGCCGGTGCGGGGCGCCTCGGGGGCGGCCTCGCAGACGGTCACGTGCCAGCCGCGGCGGCGCAGGGCCACCGCGGCCGTCAGACCTCCGATCCCGGCGCCGACCACCACCGCGCGCGGTCCCGTCACAGCGCCCTCCCCCTCGTCCACAGCCCGGCCCCTCGTGGAGCCGGCGCTTCCCCCGTTCGGTCGTACCCACCGTACGGCCGCCGTTCGCGTCCGACGGTAGTCCCCGACGGCGGGTCAGAGCGCGCCGACGATGTCCTCGACGCGGTCCTTCGCGTCGCCGAAGAGCATGGAGGTGTTCTCGCGGAAGAAGAGCGGGTTCTGCACGCCCGCGTATCCGGAGGCCATCGAGCGCTTGAACACGATGACCTTGCCGGCCTCCCAGACGGTGAGCACCGGCATGCCGGCGAGGGGGCTGCCGGGGTCGTCCGCGCCGGCCGGGTTGACGGTGTCGTTGGCGCCGATGACGAGGACGACGTCGGTGGCGGCGAAGTCGTCGTTGATCTCGTCCATCTCCAGCACGATGTCGTAGGGCACCTTGGCCTCGGCGAGCAGCACGTTCATGTGGCCGGGGAGGCGCCCGGCGACGGGGTGGATGCCGAACCGCACGACGACGCCCCTCGCCCGCAGCTTCGAGGTGAGCTCCGCGACCGGGTACTGCGCCTGCGCGACCGCCATGCCGTATCCGGGCGTGATGACGACCGACCGTGCCGAGCCGAGGAGTTCGGCGGCGGTCGCGGCGGTGATCTCCTGGTGCTCGCCGTAGTCGACGTCGGAGCCCGAGGGCGCCTCGATGCCGAAGCCGCCGGCGATGACGGAGAGGAACGAACGGTTCATCGCCTTGCACATGATGTACGACAGGTAGGCGCCCGAGGAGCCGACCAGCGCGCCGGTGATGATGAGCAGGTCGTTGCCGAGCAGGAACCCGGAGGCCGCGGCGGCCCAGCCGGAGTAGCTGTTGAGCATCGAGACCACGACCGGCATGTCGCCGCCGCCGATCGAGGCCACCAGGTGCCAGCCGAGCGCCAGGGCCACCACGGTCACCGCGACGAGCAGCCAGGGCTCGGGCGTGATCACGAACCACACGGTCAGGGCGACGGACAGGCCGAGCGCGCCGAGGTTCAGGGCGTTCTTGCCCGGGAGCACGAGCGGCGCGGAGCCGATCCGCGCCGAGAGCTTCAGGTACGCCACGATCGAGCCGGTGAACGTCACCGCGCCGATGAACACCCCGAGGAACACCTCGGCGTGGTGGATGCCCAGCGTGCCGAGGGCGTCCAGCGCCCGGGCCTCGTGGCCGTCCGGTGCGTTCTCGACGTTCAGGAAGCCGTTCCAGCTGACGAGGACGGCCGCGAGACCGACGAAGGAGTGCAGCAGCGCGATGAGTTCGGGCATGCCGGTCATCTCGACGCCGCGTGCCTTGCGCAGCCCGATCAGCGCGCCGGCCAGCATGGCCAGGGCCATCAGCCCGAGGCCGGCCGTGCTGACGTCGCCGTCGATCGCGAGCACGACCGTCGCGACGAGCGCGACGCCCATGCCGAGCATGCCGAAGGCGTTGCCGAGCCGTGCCGACTCGTGCCGGGAGAGTCCCGCCAGCGCCAGGATGAACAGCAGCGCGGCGACGAGGTAGGCCGCCTGTGCGGCGAGGGTGGCAGACATGTCAGCTCCTGTGGAACATGGCGAGCATGCGACGCGTCACCGCGAAGCCGCCGAAGACGTTGATGCCGGCCAGGAGGATCGCCACGAAGGACAGCACGGTGACCGCCGTGCCCGTCCGGCCGATCTGCAGCAGCGCGCCGACGACGATGATCCCGGAGATCGCGTTCGTCACCGACATCAGCGGGGTGTGCAGGGCGTGGTGGACGTGGCCGATCACGTAGTAGCCGATCACGATCGCGAGCACGAAGACCGTGAGGTGGGGCAGCAGCGCCGCCGGGGCGAGGCCCGCGGCGAGGAAGAGGACCAGGGCGGCGAGCGCGACCCCGCCGAACCGCCGCGCCGGGGTCACCGGCGCCCTCCCGGGCTTCGCCGGCGCCGCGGCGGCCGCCGGCGGCGCGGGGGCGGGTGCCGCCGAGACCTGGACGGGCGGCGGCGGCCAGGTCGTCTCGCCCTTGCGGACGACGGTGATGGAGCGCTGCACCGGGTCGTCCCAGTCGAGGACCAGCCTCGCGTCCTTGTCCGGCGTCATCAGCTTCAGCAGGTTCACCAGGTTGGTGCCGTACAACTGCGACGCCTGCGCGGGCAGTCGGCCGGCGAGGTCGGTGTACCCGATGATCGTCACGCCGTTCCCGGTGACGACCCGCTCCCCCGCCACCGTGCCGACCACGTTGCCCCCGTTGGCGGCGGCCATGTCGACGATCACCGAACCCGGCTTCATCGCGGCCACCATCTCCGCGGTCACCAGCGTCGGCGCGGGGCGTCCCGGGATGAGCGCCGTCGTGACGACGATGTCGACCTCACGGCACTGCGCGGCGTACAGCTCGGCCTCACGGGCCTTGTAGTCGTCGCCCATCTCCTTGGCGTAGCCCGTCGTCGAGACCTCGACCTCCGGCGACTCGATCGACAGGTACTCGCCGCCCAGGGACGCGACCTGCTCGGCCACTTCGGGGCGGGGGTCGGTCGCCCGCACGATCGCGCCGAGCGAGCCGGCGGCGCCGATCGCCGCCAGCCCCGCCACCCCCGCGCCCGCGACGAGCACCTTCGCGGGCGGCACCTTGCCCGCCGCCGTCACCTGACCCGTGAAGAAGCGCCCGAAGGCGTGCGCCGCCTCGACCACCGCCCGGTAGCCCGCGATGTTCGCCATGGACGAGAGCACGTCCATCGACTGCGCCCGGCTGATCCGCGGGACCGCGTCCACGGAGAGGGCCGTGAACGGCCGCCGCCCCAGCGCCTCCACCATCCCGGGGTCGAACGCCGGCGCGAACAGCGCGATCACCGTCGCCTCCGCCCGCACCCGGTCCAGCTGCTCCGTGCTCGGCGCGTTCACCCCGAGCACCACGTCCGCGGCCGCCGCCGGGCCGATCGCTGCCCCGGCCTCCTCGAACGCGGCGTCCGTGAAGCCCGCCGCGACCCCCGCTCCGGGGTCCACGACCACGTCGTACCCCAGTCTCCGGATCGCCCCGACCGTGGCCGGCGTGGCCGACACGCGGTGCTCACCCGCCCGGGCTTCCTTGAGGACTCCGACCTTCACGCGCGTTCTCCGTTCGCCGCTGTTCCGCTCGACGGCCGGGCGCCGAACCGACGGACGCCCGGCCGGGCCCCGCCCTTCGGTCTCGCTCCACCGTCCTCGCGAGCCGGCCGTGATCCATGCCACACCATGTGCCCCGCCCTTGGCGAGAGCCCGCACGGCCGAATCACCCGTGGGCGCCCGCGCGCGGGGGCGGAGCGACCGGGACCCGCGGCCCGGGCCGGGAGGCGGAGGTCTCAGGCCACGCCGCGGATCCGGCGGACGAGCAGGCCGCCGACGAGGGTGACCAGGGCCGCGGTGGCGTAGAGGCCGGTGTAGCCGCCGGCGTGGGCGATGACCGGCGCGGCGAGCGCGGGGGCCAGGACCTGGGGGCCCGAGTTGGCGATGTTGATGACGCCGAGGTCCTTCGCGCGGTCGGCGGCCTCGGGCAGGACCTGGGTCACCAGGGCCTGGTCGACGGCGAGGTAGACGCCGTAGCCCGCGCCGAGGACCGCCGCCGCGGCGAGGGCGGCGGGCCAGGTGTGGAACAGGGCGAGGAACAGGGCCGCGGCGGCCATGACCAGGGAGCTGAGGACGACGAACCCCTTGCGGCGCCCGACGCGGTCGGACAGCACCCCGACGGGGACGGCGGTGAGCGCGGCGCAGGCGGTGTAGACGAGCGTGAGGACCAGGACGCCGGTGCCGGGGGCACGGTGGTGGACGGCGTCGGTCAGGAAGTAGAAGAGGTAGAGGGTGCCCAGGGCGTTGCCGAGGTTGACCAGGAAACGGGTGAGCCAGGCCCAGCCGAAGTCGGGGTGACGGCGCGGGCTCACCCACAGCGAGCGGGCGAGCGCGCGGGCGTCGAAGGCGGGGCGCAGCGCTTGGGGCAGCGGCGGCTCGGCGTACCGGAACACGAAGGGGCAGGCGAGGGCGACGGTGAGGACGGCCAGCGTCAGGTAGCCGGGACGGACGCCGGTGACCAGGAGCGTGGTGATCAGTGCGCCGAGCACGAGGCCGACGGACTGCATGAGGCCGGTCCACCCGGAGACCTGGGCGCGCTGGGCGAGGGGCACCCGGTCGGCGACCGGGGTGGCGACTCCGGCCAGCATCGCGTTGAGGCCGGCCTGCGCGAGGCACCAGCCGACGGCGACCCCGGCCACGGTGTGCTGGGCGGCGGTCACCGCGAGCCCCGCCGCCCCGGTTAGGGCGCCGCCGAGGATCCAGGGCCGGCGCCGGCCGAACCGGCCGGTGGTCCGGTCCGACCAGGCGCCCGCGAGCGGATTGGCGATCACCGCCACGAGCGCGCCGAGGCCGGTGACGAGGGAGAGCGCGGCGTTCTTGCCGTCCGGGTCGATGTGCTCCAGCTGGAGCGGCAGCAGGATCTGGATGGGCGTCATGAAGGCCATGAAGACGGCGAGCGTGGCGACCGAGAGGCCCGCCGTCCAGGAGGCCGTGACCGGGGCGGTCGGCTCGTCCAGGACGGCGGCGCCCGCGGCGTCCGCGTCGTCCGTCGCGGGGGCGGGGACCATGGGGGCTCCGTCGCTCAGGGCCGCTGGGAGGCGATGAGGTCGCGGTACCAGGCGAAGCTCGCCCGGGGCGTGCGCCGCTGGGTATCGAAGTCGACCTCGACCAGGCCGAAGCGCTGGTGGTAGCCCTCGGCCCACTCGAAGTTGTCGAGCAGCGACCAGGTGAAGTAGCCGCGGACGTCCACTCCCCGGGCCAGGGCGTCCCCGACGGCGGCGACGTGTCCCGCGAGGTAGTCGACACGCTCACGGTCCTCGATGCCGGCCGGCTGCGAGCAGCCGTTCTCGGTGATCCACACCGGCGGCAGGGCATCGCCGTAGCGGGACCGGAGTCCGGTGAGCAGCTCGGTGAGTCCGTCGGGGACCACGGGCCAGCCGAACGCGGTCCGCCGGTACGTCTCCTGGGGCTCGGCGAGGTCGAAGGGGAACCCGGCGGCGGGGTCGGCGGGAGCGGTGATCCAGGTCGGGTTGTAGTAGTTGACGCCCAGTCCGTCCAGCGGTCGGGCGATGGCCTCCAGGTCTCCGTCCCGCACGATCCCTCCCCACGCGGGGTCGCTCATGCCGTAGGCGGACAGGTCCGGGTACGTGCCCAGCAGGACCGGGTCGTTGAACAGCCGGTTGTGCAGGGCGTCGTAGGCGGCGGCCGCGGCCGTGTCCGCGGCCGACCGGGCGTCGGGGCGCAGACGGACGGGCGTGCAGTTGTTGGAGAGCAGCACCTGCGCGTGCGGCACCGCGGCGCGCAGGGCGGCGGTGGCCAGCCCGTGGCCGAGGAGCTGGTGGTGCGCGACCGGCAGCGCGTCCAGCATGAGCGCGCGGCCCGGCGCGTGGACGCCGAAGCCGTAGCCGAAGGACATGTGCACGAAGGGCTCGTTGAGGGTGATCCACCGCGTGACCCGGTCGCCGAGGCGTTCCGCGGTCACGGCGGCGTACTCGGCGAACCGGTGGGCGGTGTCGCGGTTCAGCCACCCGCCCTCGTCCTCCAGGGCCTGCGGCAGGTCCCAGTGGAACAGGGTGGGGGTCGGCTCGATCCCGGCGCCGAGCAGGGCGTCGACCAGCCGGTCGTAGAAGTCGAGGCCGCGCGGCTCGACCCTCCCCGTGCCGGCCGGGAGCACGCGCGGCCAGGAGACGGAGAAGCGGTACGCGTCGAGGCCGAGCCGGCGCATCAGCGCGACGTCCTCGTCGAACCGGTCGTAGTGGTCGCAGGCGACGCGGCCGGTGTGGCCGTCCCGCACGGCGCCGGGCCGCTGCACGAAGGTG
Source organism: Streptomyces sp. NPDC104202 (assembly GCF_055584185.1). Lineage (NCBI taxonomy): Bacteria > Bacillati > Actinomycetota > Actinomycetes > Kitasatosporales > Streptomycetaceae > Streptomyces > Streptomyces sp. NPDC104202. The sequence continues at coordinate 19,722 of NZ_JBVJMN010000039.1, forward strand.
TCCCAGACGGAGGCGCCCTTGCCGTCCCGCCCGGTGGCGCCCTCGATCTGGTACGCGGCCGTGGCGGCGCCCCAGACGAAACCCGCCGGGAACCGCGGCGGTGGTACGGACTCGGTGGAGCTCGCGGTCACGGGCGCTGCCTCCGTTGCCGGTGCGGGAGACGCCGCGGGGACGCCCCGACGGCGCGGGCCGGAAGGGCGGTCGACGTACGGACCGCCGCCCCGGGTGGGCCGCACCCTAACATGAACAGTTGTTCACGTTATAGGGGTCGGACGCGGTCCCGCAGATCCGCCCAGTAGGCGTCCAGCATCCGCTTGAGCTCGTCGACCGTTTCCCGATCGGGCTCGCCGCCGCCCTTGAACACCTCGTGCAGCACGGCGTTGGCCGCCCACACCACCATCCGCGTCGCCCGTCGCACCCGGTCGCCGCCGGGCCCGCCCGTCAGGTGCTCCACGATGCGCGCCAGACCCTCGGCGATCAGCGCGTTGCTCTCCTCGTCGGCGCGCGCGAGTTCGGGACTGAGGTGACGCCCGGCCCACAGCGCCATGCCGCCCGGCTGGGTGCGGAACACCTCGGCGTACACGTCCACCATCGTGCCGACCGGGTCCGGCAGCCCGTGGGCGACGGCCCGCTCCACGAGCTCGTCGATGGCGGTCCGGAACGCCTCCAGGTACCGCCGGCCCAGCGCGTCCACGACGGCGCCCTTGTCGGGGTAGAACTGGTAGATGCTGCCCACCGGCGCACCCGACTCCTCGGCGATCCGCCGCATCGTCAGCGCCTCGTACCCCTCCTGGGACAGGATCCGGTCGGCCGCCGCGAGGACCGCCTCGACCCGCGCCCGGCTCCGCGCCTGCCGCGGCTCCCTCCGCACGCGCGCCCGCGGCCCCGTCGCTTCCGTCACCCCGTACCTCCCGGATCGTGCGAAGCAGGGACCGTATCAGCCGGCCCGGCGCCGGCCCCGGACGCGGCGCGGGTACGGGAAGAGCCGTGGAGGGCGTTTCGCCGCCACGTCCTCGACCCAGCCGAAGGTCAGCACCAGCAGTCCCGTCAGGGGGATCGCCACCAGCAGCGGGAACCACTGGCTGGTGAGCAGCCACTGGAAGTGCTCATAGACGAAGCCGACGGACCAGAGGGGGTCGATCAGCGGGATGGCGGCCACCAGCGCGGTCTCGTGCCAGAGGTAGACGCTGACGGCGCGCGAATTGAGCAGGCTGACGAGGCCGTTCCAGCGTTCCAGCGGCCGGGGCCACCGGTCCCAGGAGGGACTGACGTGGAGCAGCAGCGCGACGAAGCCGAAGGACCACAGGGCCTGGGCGATCGGCCAGCTCTCGATGTCGGTGTGCACGGTCGGGTCGACCGGCCGGGACTGCAGGTACCACCAGCCGGCCACCATGACCAGCGGCGCGACGGACGGCACGACGTACTGCGGGATCTTCTTGAGCAGTCCCTCCTGGTGCGCCATGCCGAGGATCCAGCAGGAGCCGAACATGGCGAAGTCGCTCGCCGTCTCCCAGACCCGGCTGTAGACGAACTCCTGGTCGGGGAAGAACGTGCTCATCACGATCGTCAGCGCGATCGGCACGGACAGCGTCACCACCGGCATCCGCCGCAGCGCCCACAGCATCAGCGGGGAGAGCAGGACGTACCAGAGGTACGCGCGGAGGTACCAGAGCGGGACGATGACCTGCACCGCCCAGCCCTGCCCCACGAGGTGGTCGAACCCGTTCAGGGACTCGGCGTACGGCGGCGTGCTCAGCGGGACGATCCAGAAGAGCAGCTTGCCCCACCACCAGTCGGGATGCCCCTCGGCGTCGGGTCCCCAGCCGTCGGCGATCTCCAGGGCGAGCATGACCCCGCCGAAGACCCACATCGGCGGCAGCAGCCGGCGCAGACGCCCCCGGATGACGCCCAGGGCGGGACGGCTGAGCGAGCGCGCCATCAGCGACCCCGCCAGCGCGAACATCACGCCCATCGACGGGAAGACGATGGGCAGCCAGAACCACCCGAAGTTGTGGTAGATCACCACACGGATCAGCGCCAGCGCGCGCAGCAGGTCGAGATAGCGGTCGCGGCCGCCCTTGCGCGGGGCCGGCGCCGCGGGCTCCGGCTCCGGCGGGGCCTCCTGGCGCAGGGCGGCGGGAATCCGGAGCCGGACGGTGTCCTGGACTCCCCTGAACTCGAAGGACGCGGTCATGGTCAGGCCTCCACCGGTGCGGCGACCTCGCCGGTGCGCCGGAGCTTCTGCCAGCGCAGCCGGCCACCGGTCAGCGCCGTGATCGTGGACTGCAGCAGGACGATGTACATCAGCTGCCGGTAGACCAGCTGCTGGATCGGCAGGCTGATCAGGTGCAGGGGCTTCTCGCCGTCGAGCCGGAAGGCGTACCACGACAGCACGGCCTGGAGCAGGATGAAGCCGCCCCAGCTGGCGAGGGTGATCGGGGCGTCCGCGAACAGCACGCCGTACAGCAGGAACAGGTCGACCAGCGGCGCGAGCAGCGGGGCGACGACGCCGAACATCACGACGAGCGGCAGTCCCAGGCGGCCGAAGCGTCCGGCCGGGCCGCGGGCGATCACGGCGCGGCGGTGCTTCCACATCGCCTGCATGGAGCCGTAGCTCCACCGGTACCGCTGGGACCAGAGCTGCGGGAGGCTGGCGGGGGCCTCGGTCCAGGCGCGGGCGCGCTCGGCGTAGACGATCCGCCAGCCGTCGCCGAGCACCGCCATGGTGATGTCGGTGTCCTCGGCGAGGGTGTCGTCGCTCATGCCGCCGACCCGTCGCAGGGCCTCCTTGCGGAAGGCGCCGACCGCGCCGGGGATGGTCGGGATGACGTTGAGCATGTCGTACATCCGGCGGTCCAGATTGTGGCCGAGGACGTACTCGATGTGCTGCCAGGCGCCGATCAGGCTGTCGCGGTTGCCGACCTTGGCGTTGCCCGCGACCGCGCCGATGGCCGGGTCGCCGAACGGCTGGACCAGCTCGCGCACGGTGGACGGCTCGAAGACGGTGTCGCCGTCCATCATCACGATGATGTCGTGCGACGCGGCCGCGATGCCGGCGTTGAGCGCGCTGGACTTGCCGCCGTTGGCCTTGCGGATCAGCCGGACGAAGGGCAGGCGCATCGCCTCGACGATGTCCGCGGTGCCGTCCGTCGAGCCGTCGTCGATGACGATCACCTCGATCGGATGGTCGCCGGCGATGAGGGAGTTCAGGGTGTTCGCGATGCACTCGCGCTCGTTGTAGGCCGGCACGAGGACGGTGACCGGCTCGGTGACGGGCGGGCCCCACGCGTCCCGCCGCCGGGAGCGCCGGGCGTGGAGCGGGGCGAGGACGAGCATCAGCGCGAAGCGTCCGAAGTTGAGGAAGCCGACGACGGCCAGCAGCGCGACGAGCACCGGCAGGGTGAGGACGGCGGCCTGGGTGGCCCAGATGTAGCCCTTGCCCGCCCACAGCTGGTAGCCGTGCACCGGCACGGTGGCATCGGTGGCGCCGAGCGCCTCCGAGACGGTGGCGAAGCGGTACCCCTCGCCCTTCAGCTTGACGATGATCTGCTCCAGCGCGGCGATGGTCTCGCTGCGGTCGCCACCCGCGTCGTGCAGGAGGATCAGCTCGCCCGCACCGGGCTTGCGCGGCATCGCCGCCTTGACGATCTCCTCGACGCCGGGACGCTTCCAGTCGTCGGTGTCGCGGTCGATGAACGCGGTGAGGTAGCCGTGGGAGCCCACGTACTTGATGACCGGGTAGTTCCAGTCGTCGAGCGCCGAGGCGTCGGAGGAGTACGGCGGGCGGAACAGCGCGGTGTGGACGCCCGCGACGCCGGCCAGCGCCAGTTGCGTCTGCGCGAGCTCCCAGCTGATCCGGGCCCGCGACTGGTACGCCAGGTCGGGATGGGTGAAGGTGTGCAGGCCGAGCTCGTGTCCGCCCGCGACGATCTGCCGGATCAGCTCCGGGTGACGCGTGGTCATCGCGCCGGTCACGAAGAAGTCCGCGCGGACGTCGTGGGCCGCGAGCACGTCCAGGATCTTCGGCGTCCACTCCGGGGAGGGGCCGTCGTCGAAGCTCAGGACCACGGTGTGGTCGGGGATCCGGTAGCTCACCGGGCGGTCGTTCCTGGACCCGCGCGCGTCGATGACGGGGCCGCCCTTGAGCAGGTTCTCCGGCACGGTCGTCTTGTCGACCGAGGTCGCGATCCGGGTGTCGTGGAACGCCTCGTTGGTGGCGAGGCCGCGCAGGACGAGGAGCGCGAGCAGACAGGCCAGCAGCGACAGCGGCATGAAGAAGCGCAGTGGCGGCGCAGCCAGGCGGCGCGGCCTCAGCAGGGACTGCCGACGACGCTGGTGGCGGGACAAAGGGCGCTCCTGGAGATGGGTGGTGCGGAGATCGGGCACACGCCGCCGGCCCGCAGTGGCTGCTCCGGGCGGCACGACGGTGGCGTATGCCGGGGAAGGTCCACGAGACCCGGCGGGACGGCCGGACCTCGCGGGCGTGTGGGGGTTGCCGACGGCGCGGTCCAGGGGGTGTCCTGTCGATCAGGCCGGATCAGGGAGCGGGGTCCGATCGGGCAGGACACCCCCTAGGGCCAGGAAGGCGACAGGGGGCCCGTGACGGGCGCGTACAGGGGCTTCGGCGGTATCCCCATCGCCGGGGCGTCCGACTGCATGCCGATCAGGCTGCCGCCCATGGCGGCCGCCAGGACCGCGCCGACCAGGGAGACCGGCCAGCCGAAGCGCCGGAACAGACGGCTGCGCAGGCCCGACTCGTCGACGAACACCGGTGCCGGGTCCGGCTCCGGCTGACGTGAATCGGCCACATAGGGCTGGACCGAGGGGACGGACCCGAGCCCGGAGGATGTGGCGGCTTGGCGCATGACTTGTGGCCTTTTTGTGCAGAGCGGGGAGACTGCTGAAGCGTAGAGCGGACCGTAGCGCATGAACTCCGTCGATTGATGTGCGATGGAGGCTTTTGACATATTCCGATCGGTTGTCGTAACCGGATCGGAATGTCGGCGGGCATCTCTCGATCCCTGGATGACCGGGTGACGAACAGACGGCGAGGTGGCTTGAATCTTTCGCTAGGATGACCGCTCGATTCACGCGATCAGCGAGTGATCCGCATGCAACGGGCGTGTCCGTCCACCGCCTTTACGCGCCCCAAGGAGCCCGTGTGAGCCAGACCCGCCGCACCCCTCGTCGCCGAGCGTGGACCGCGCTCACGCTGCCCGCCCTCCTGTGCGTGCTCGCCGCGTGTTCCGCCGGCCCGGCGAGCAGCGGGAGCACCGACGCCGCCGGGCCCAGGCAGGAAGCCTCGCCGACGCCCACCGGACCGCCGGCAACCCTGTTCGACGACTTCGACTACACCGGCGCCGACGACCCCTCCCTCGCCGCGCACGGCTGGGAGATCCGTACCGGCGGGGGCGGCCCGGGCGTCCAGGACACCTGGCGCGCCGACGGGGCCTCCTTCCCCGCCGACCCGACGGCCGAGGGCGGCCGGGTCCTCCGGCTGCGCTCCTCCACCGACGGCACCGCGCAGGGCACCACGCAGGTCGAGGTGCAGACCACGAGCCGGAGCTTCTTCACGGGGACCTACGTCGCCCGGGTCCACCTCAGCGACCGGCCCGCGGAGGGACGCAACGGCGACCACGTCGTCCAGACCTTCTTCCCGATCTCGTCCTCGGACTCCTCGGAGAACTACAGCGAACTCGACTTCGAGTACCTGCCGAACGGCGGCTGGGGTTCGGTGGGTCCGCGGCTCGACAACGTCAGCTGGTACCGCGCCGACCCGCCGGACCGGGTCCACCACACCCTCAAGCGGCGCCTGGAGGGCTGGCACACCATGATGATCACCGCCATGGACGGCAAGGTCACCTACGCGCTGGACGGCAAGAAGCTCTTCACCAGCTCCGGCACCTACGTCCCGCGCGAGCAGATGGACATCCACTTCAGCAACTGGTTCGTCGACCTCCCCTTCACCGGCGGCACCCGCGCCTGGGACATGAAGGTCGACTGGGTGTACTACAAGGCCGACGAGGCGCTCTCCCCGGCGGACGTCCAGCAGACGGTGGCCGACTTCCAGGCCACCGGCACCGCCTACGTCGACACCGTCTCCCGGCCCTGACCCCACCCGCCACGCGGCACCCCCCGACGTGCCGCTCCTCCCACGGGAGAACCGTCACCACGGGGCGGACTCCCCCGCACCCGACCCGGCCGGAGCACACCCCGGCCGGGTCGGGCGCGCCGGTCCCCGGGGTCCCCGAGAACGAGCGAGGGGCCGTTTCAGATTGCTCTGAAACGGCCCCTCGTCTGCGACTTCGAAAAGTCGGGACGACAGGATCGGGACCTTCGCCCCCTCGACCTCCAGGAGTAGGAGTCGATGGACCCGCGGACCGCCGCCCAGGTGGGACGAGGAAGGACGGATCTCGCGGTCTCCATGAAATCAAGACCCCCCCTTGCCACAATGGGCCCGCTGGGCCGTCTCGGCGCTTGTGCCGGGGCCGACCGGGGGGAGCGGGAAACCAGTGGCCGATGGGCCTTCCATAGAGGTGGACGTCGCGGTTCTGCTGGATGCGATGCCACCGCTCAGGCAGCGCGAGGAGATCCGACGCGCCCTGCTCTCCCCCCGGCAACCGGCCTTCACGTACGTCAAGGAGCGCGTTGCCGCGGAGGATGTCACGGCTCTGCAGGTGTTACGGGATGGGAACACGCCCCTACACCGGCTGCTGACGCCCCGGGCGGCCGCCGCGTCCAGTGTCCGCTCGCTCGTGGGACGTCGACCGTTCCTGTCTGAGGAGCCCGCCGCGACCCAGTCTCTCCGCGCGTCCGCTGCCATGGGTCTGGCGCTCGTCGGTGACGCCGCACAGAGCGCCGACGAGTTGGCGACCGGGCTGCTTTGGCTACGGGCCAACCAGGCCCACCCGGGCCACGAACACTCCTGCCCCCGGGACCTGTTGAAGCGGACCGACGCCGGGCACGCCACTCGGCTGCACCGCCTCATAGACGCCGTGCCCGCGACCGACCAGGACCTGGCCCTGTCCGCGCTGACATGGCTGCTGGCCCTCGACGGCGCTCTGCCACAGCCTCGCCCCACAGCGAAGGCGACCGTCCTGTTCGACGACGGACGGGGCGGTGTCCGCGGCACCCTCACCCTCGCCGTACTGCCTCAAGGACCGCCCGCGCTGCTGCCCGATCCGCGCACCATGTCGGGATTCCGCGGAGACGAGCGGTTCCTGCAGTCACTGCGCGACGCCTGGGACGGCATCGGGAGAGGCGTCACCACTACCGTGCTCTGGTCGCTGACCGACCCGGACGGTGTGGTGGGCATGGTCGAGGACAACTCCCTCGGGTGCGCCTTCGCGGTCCTACTGGGAGAGGCCGAACGGGCCGAATGCCGATTACGGCCACCCGCACTGCGCCGGATCAACCCGCGCACCGCTCTGGTCGGTGGCCTCGACGCCGCGGTGCCCGGCGCACTGGTGTCCGTGGGCGGGTATGCGGCCAAGCTGAAGGCAGCCGGAGAGGGCGCCAACGTCGTCGTGCCCGCCGCCGACCGGGACGAGGCCCGACAGGCCCTGCCGGGCGGCACCGCGGACCGGCTCCTGTTCGCCGCCACCGTCGGGGAGGCGGCCCGCAGGGCGCGTGTCTGGGACTTCCCCGTGGTCAAGCGGGTCAGCTACACCGTGGTCGCCACGCTCTCCGTGCTCGCTCTGCTCAGCCTGTACCTGGCCAACCGGTTCGGCGCCACCAGCGAGGCCGAAGCCCGCAGAGCGCTTGCCTCGGACCTCGCTGCCGAGGCCATGCTGCTGCGCCAGACCGATCCGAGGCTGGCCGCCCTGCTCGGCCTCGCGGGGTACACGATGGAACCGGACACCCCGCGCGCCGTCCAGGCCATGCGGGACGTGCTGGAGGCCAACTCCGGGGTGCGCCTGTCGTGGCGGGCCAGCCCGGAAGAAGTGCACAGCATCGCCGTCGACGACCGGCACGGCCGGGTGTACACCACCGGAGACGACCCGTACCTCAAGTCCTGGGACCTGCTCACCGGCAAGGAGCTCGGCAGGACCGGCGGAGCCGTCACCGACCTCGTTCTCGACCACCCGAGTGGTCTGCTGGCCGCCCGCGACGGCACGACGGTGTCGGTGTACTCGGTGCTCCGGCCCGTGCCCCGGCTCATGGGCCGGCTCGCAGCCCCCTCGTGCGGGGGCAAGGGTGGCAAGCCCGTCGCGAACACGTTCGCGGGTAACGGGGCGAGGCTGGTGGAGGTGCTGAGCGACGGAGCAGTCGCTCAGTACGACACCACGACCCTGGAGGAGCTCGACTGCCGACGCACCGGGGACGTCGTCAACCAGGGCCATCTCATCCGCGCGGCCGACGACAGCGTGGCCGACGCCACGACCGCGCCCAGCCCGCCGCCGGCCCTCGCCGGACAGCGGCACGGCGAGGACCAGGCTCTGCTGCTGCTCAGTTCCGGCGACGTCATGACGCTGGGACTCGACACGCACCAGCTCACCACCGAGATCAGGAGCAGCGACGTCCAGGGAAACGCGCTCCAGATCGACGCCGGCGACACCGCGGTGCTACTGGCGACGCCGCTCGGGGTACAGGCCTGGGACCGGCGCAGCCGTCGGACCCTCTCCTTTCCGGTCGGCGGCCTGAGCTACCGGCCCCGCGCCATGGCCGCGTACAGGGGCAGTGTGGCCATCGCCGGGAACGACGGCACCGCTCTCGTCCCCGTGGGCGGCGGTGACGACAGGATCGCCAGCCGCGGGCTCGAAGTCCCGCGTGGGGGAACCGCATTCACCGCCGCAGTCGGCGATCTGTTCACGGTCGTGTCCGGCGGGCGCGGCGGCCGGGTGAACGTGCTCGACGACCGGCCCGATCCCCTCGGCCTCAGCCCCGCCTCGCACGCGGACGTCGCCTCCTTCGGTCCGGACGGGCTGCTGCTGCTTGCCGACGGCGGCGAGCCGTTCAGCTCGGACGGCGTCTACACGATCGATCCGCGCACCACCCCCGAGATCGCGCTGAATCCGGCAGCGCAGTCGTACGCCCACGTCGCGGAGTACCCCTTGCGCGGCACCTTCGAGTTCCGCGACGCCGCCACGGCGGGATCTCTCGTCGCGGCCGTCGGCCGGAGTGACGACAACGCGGCGGCGGCCGTCGTGTGGCGCGGTGAGGGTGCCGACCCGAAGGTCCTGCCCCTGCCCGGTCCGGGCCGGGTCGCCGCCGGTGAACGCCTCCTCACCAGCGTCGCCTTCGTGCCGGAGGCGGACCTGCTCGTCGCCCGGCATGCCACCGGCCCCGTGATGATCTGGTCCACCAGGACCTGGCAGCTCGTGGCCGCCATCCCTCTGAGGGCGGGATCAGGTCTGGCCGTGCACGGCACCCAGGCCCTTGCCCTGGAGAACCGCGGAGCCGAGGGTCCCCGCATCGTCCTCCTCGACCTGACGACCCGCGCCATCACCCGGTCCGCCCCAGCTCCCGGTGCGCGGTTCCTCGACTGGAGCCGTGACGGCACCCGAATCGCCGTGCTCACCCAGGACAACACCGTGCACTACCGGGACACCGCTCTGAAGGAGACCGGCGCACCCCTCGTCCTTCCCGAGACCGCCGAGGCTCCGACCGCGATGGCCCTGTCTCCCGACGGCCGACGCATCGCCATCGCCGTCGACGACCAGGTCCTCGTCCACGAGACCGCCACCGGTCTGCAGGCCCTTCCGACCTTGCCCGCCGCCGCCGTGCCGGGCACCCTCCGCCTCTCCTGGTCACCGGACGGCGACTTCCTCGCCGGGGTGGGCCGCCGGGACGACAGCGACTACTACGCCGCCGGCGCCGCGAACGTGTGGCGAGTCGGCGGAATCGACTGGCGCCGACAGATCTGCCGGTGGACCGGTGGGACGGGCCTCAGCACCGGGGAATGGCGAAGCCACATCGGCGACCGCCATCCCTATGCCGACCTCTGCGCCGAGACGAAATGAGCCGCCTCATGCCCCGCGGGCCCCGCGCCGGACGCCACCTCCGCAGGCTCCTGCCCTGCGCCCTGGCCACGCTCCTCACCGCCGTCGCGTGCACCTCCGCCGACGGCGGCCCCCCGACGTCCCACGCCACCGCGTCGACTCCCGCCGTCCGGGCCCCCGACCGGCAGCACCCCGTCATCGCCTTTCTCCGGTACGAGAAGGAGCCGGACATGGCGGTCGTGATGGCAGACGCGGCGGGCCGGACCTGGAAGGCCGCCGACGTGTCCCCTGTCCACTCTCCCCTGTCGGGCAGCCGGTCGTGGCCGAACCGGCTGGTGTGGTCGCCCGACGCCGACCGCCTGGCCTGGCTGGACAAGGACGACTGGGCCGAGACGGGAGAGATCCACCTGCTCGACGTGCGCACCGGCCGAGAGACCTCACGCCCCTGCCCCTGCAGCGGAGTCGGGTTCCTGGGTGAGGACGCCGTCAGCCTGAGCACCGACGGCCGCTCCCTGCTGCTGTTCCCGCCCGACGGCACCGCGCGGCGCATCGCCTTGTCCGAACACCTGCTTCCCTACTCGAAGCTGGCCGCCGGTGGGGCCGACGACGTCGTCCTGTTCTCCAAACTCACCGAGGGGCCCGACCTGGGCGTGTTCCGCGGAGAGGGCACGCTCGCCGTGGCCGACCGCCGGGGCAAGGTCCGGCAGCTGCTACCGGGCAAGGGGCACACCACCCTCCACGAGGCCCGGCGACAGCCCGGAGGTCCGGCCGTGGCCTGGTCGAACCACGACTCGGGGGGCGTCTGCTGGGGCAGGGAGAGCGTGCTCACCCACGCCGTCACCACGGGCGGCCCCAGCCGACCGCTCCCCGACGACGCGGCATTCCGCCACGCCCTGGTGCCGGAGGCGCGCCTGGTGACCTCTCTGGACTGGGCGGGTGAGGGCCTCACCGTCACCTTCAGCGCCCTGCCGAACTGCAGTGTCATGTACCCGGAGCGTTCCGCCTCCTACTACGTCCGCGACGGCCGGTGGACCTATCTCGGCAGCGGCATGCTCGGCATCGCGTACGGGGCCGACGGCCGGGTCGCGCGATTCGACTCCCCCGTGTACGGGAAGGCCACCATCGATTCCGGTCCGACCACAGGCAGGCTCACCCTCACCACTGGTGGCGAGAGACACGTCCTGGGCGAGGGAGTGTCCCTCTTCGCCTTCACCCCTGCCGAAAGCGCGGCCGCCCGGCCTCCCTCAGCACCGGCTCCCCCACCATCGGAAGGCGTGACCGCAGAGGACGACCACGGCGCCCCCCTGCCCGATGCCGTGCGCGTACTGGCCCGGAACATCGAGGCCGCGGCTGCGGAGGGCGACACCGGCCGCCTCGACGCACTCTGTGACCCCTGCAGCACGGCGGAGCACGACTGGATCCGCTCCGCCGAAGGCCCGCGGGCCGTCCTGCGCGCGATCCGCACCCACCCCAGGAGGGTGGACGCCGAGCTGGTCTACCCGGGTCCGGGCAGCTGCGCGGACGCGATCGACCGGGAGGACACCTGCACCCCGCAGCAGCTCCGGGACGCCGCCGTCCTCGGTCTGAAACCCGGGCTCGGCCCCTCCTACTCCGCGGCGGAAGCCGTACGCGTACCGCTCACCCTGCGCATCGAGGGAGGAACCGCGCGATGGACCGGGATCGCCGCGGGGTGACGTGCCCCGCCGTCACCCCGCCCACCCCCCGCCAGGCACCGGACACCGACACCACGGAGCCGATCCTGACCGGCGACACCGTCGAGGGCCGGCGGGTGCTCGGGTTCGCCTGCACCGCGCGGGCCGCACCCACCGCGGCCGACGACCAACTACTCCTCCAGGGTGATGAACAGGCCGACCGCCCACCCCGGCGGAGCTCCGACCCCGCGGACCACCCGAGCCTGCTGCGCACGGGCAGGCGACCGGGCAGCCAGATGCGGACCGACCCGGTCCGCACCCACCGGCCCGACGACCTGCGCCCCGGTCTGGCCAACCGCTTCCGGGACCTGATCCACGGCCCGTGCACACCGCACTTCACCGCGGTGCTGATCGAGCACCTGACCGCATCGGGCCACCACACCTGGCTGAGTGGAGGCGCCCCCCGGGACCTGCTGTCCGGGGCCACCCCCCACGAGGTCAGCGACCTGGACCTGACGGGCACCGCGCCCGCCGGAGCCTTCACCGAGACGACCCGCCAGGTGCTCGACCTCGACGGCACGAGTGCGGAGCACCCCCAGAGGTTCAGCCCCGACACCCTCGCCTGTACGGTCCTCGACCCCGTCGCCCGCACGGGCGGACCGAGCCTCGACTACCGGGGCCTCGGCCTCGGCCTCGACGGCACGTCCTTCCCGGCCACAGGCACCGACCTGTTCCAGGACAGCATGCAGCGCGACCTCACCGTCAACACGCTGCTCTACGACCCCGTGCAGAACCTGGTCGTCGACCCGCTGGACACGGCACTCGACGACCTGACCGACGCCGACGGCAAGCGCCGCCTCGTCCCTGTGAACACCTCGACGGATCCGCTGGTGTGCGCCGAAGTACTCCTGCGCGGCGTGAAGTTCCGGCTGCGCTGGGACGATCGCGTCCTGGACGACGGCCCCCTGCGCGCATGGGCCCTGGCTCTGCCGGACGATCTGCTCGACCGGCTCGACCGGTGCGGCGAGGAGACGTGGCACCGTCTGGCGGGGCTCTGGGGCCAGTGCGTCCCCGACCCCACGTCTCCCGCGCTGAAGGAGACGGTCCGCCGACTCGGAACCGTCGCCGCCCAACTCCACGCACGGTGCGAGCGGGCAAGCGGATGACGGCCCCTCACCCCGAAGGGGCCGCCCTGCCCCCACATCGGCCCCTCAGCGACTGGATCGCCCGTGTCCTGCCGGGCGCCCCGGGACAGCCTCCCGCACTCGGCCGCATCAACGACGGTGACGAGCGCGCCGACGCCCGCTTCTTCCCGCGGTTCCGCACCCAGCCCTGGACACGGACCAGCGCGGTCGTCGAACAGGCCGGCGAGCTCTGCCGCGCCCTGGCACTGCGGGCGCCCGACGGGCAGGTGGTCGTCGAACTCGACGACCACGGCGCGCCCGTGCCCGTCTCCGAGCCGGGCACCGACCTGGTCACCAGTCTGGAGGAGCGGTGGGCCGGCCCCCCGGCCCATCCGGAGATCGTCGCCGGCCTCCATGCCGAGAGCCTCGCGCTGCGCTACTTCCTCCTCCACCGACTCACCCGTGAAACCCTCCCGCCACCGAGCCTCTTCCACTGTCTTCCCTGGGAGCGTGTCGACGCCGCGGCCCGCTCGGCCGCAGCCCGACTGCAACCCGAAACCAGCTCCTCACCCGCCTTGCCGATCCCTCCGCCGAACGGAGAACTGCGCCACTGGTTCACCCCTGCCGCGTCATCGCTCGCAGGCCCCCTTCAGGTCCTCGAAGCCGGCCTCCGCACCGAGCGGACCGGCCCCTGGTTCGGCAGGGAGGCCGCGCACCTGCTGAGCGGTCTCCGCGCCGCGGAACCCGCGCGTCTGCCCGCCGCGACCCGGCATGCCCTGGCGGGGCTCGTCGACGCACTCGGCGAGGCGGACCGGGCTCTGCGCCACTCCGCGCGGCTGGTTTCCGAACGGCTGACCGGGCTGCGACGCATCGAACCGATCGCCCTGACAAGACGCCTGGACTCGGACTTCGTCCTCCGGGCGTCCTCGGGGGGCCGGCGGACCGGCCGCACCGAGTTCCTCGAGCATTGGCCGGTCGCCGTGGGCCTCACCGTAACCGGCGGCGGACTGCTGGAGATCGAGATGGAAGTCGAGGACCACCCCGTCCCGCCCTTCCGGCGTCTCACCGACGGCGCACTCTGCCATCCGGTGACCATACGGCTGGGCACGGACACGGACGCCGTTGGCTCCGGCACGGGCATCCGATACTGGATGGTCCTCGACGCCGCCGAAGGCGTGCTGCACGGCTTCGTGGCGGTGACCGCGCCGGACTCCACCTTCGAGGTCGACCTCGACGCACCGCCCGTACCCCTACGCTTCCTGGACCGGGTCTCCCGGGAAGAACTGGAGGCATCGCTCACCGCCAACGAACATGTCACGCTGTCCCAGTGGCACCAGTTGATCGACGGCCTGCCCCCGCACCACCCGGCCCATGCCGCCCTGACCGCCTACGCGGCCCGCCGTGCATGACGCCAACTCCCTTGGCCTGCCTCACGGTTCCGCCCCACGCGGAATACGACACCGGTACCGTGGGCGCGTGGATACCGAAGATCCGGCCGGCCTCGACAGCGACACCCGCCGTCGCCGGGCCATCGAAGCCGAACTCAGACGGATCGAAGAGAGCGCCATGTACAGCGCGCAGTCCCAGTTCGAGGAGACCAAGCGCTGGCGCACCGTGCACATCCTCCTGGGCGTCCCCGCCACCTTGCTCGCCGCCCTCGCCGGCACCACGGCCCTCGTCGAATCCACGGGGCGGACCGCCGCCGGCATCCTCGCCCTGGTCGCCTCCGGCCTCGGCGCCGTCCTGACCACGGTCAACGCACCCCAGCGATCCGCCCAGGCCGCGGCATCGGCCAACGCCTTCCTGGAGATCCAGACCGCCGCCCGTCAGCACCGTGAGATCGACCTCGACCATTGGACCTCGGAAGAGGCCCGCCAAGCCCTGACCGCCCTGACCGCCCGGCGCGACGAACAGAACACCAAGGCACAGGTTCCCAGCCGCCGCGCCTACCACAAGGCACAGGCGAACCTGCGGGCGGGGACGCAGACCTATGCGGTCGACGGGGATGCCTGAGGGGCATGGCACCACGTCGGCTCCGTCCGGCGCTCGCTACCGGGCAGACAATCGACTGACGGTGCGACACGCTTTGGCCGGGTCAAGGTGCGCTCCGGCGTGATGAAGCACGCTGGTCCCCCACCGGTCTCCAGAAATGATCAAAGGCCGTTTCAGATTGCCCTGAAACGGCCCCTGACCTGCGACTCTTTCGAGTCGGGACGACAGGATTTGAACCTGCGACCCCTTGACCCCCAGTCAAGTGCGCTACCAAGCTGCGCCACGTCCCGATGCGCGTTTCGGCGGGGTTTCCCCTGCGTCGGCGTGCAGGGAAGACATTACCTCACTCCGGGGGTGGGATGACGCACGGGTAGTCACGGGGTGGCCGGGGTGGGAGGAGCGCCGCAGGAGGCGGCGAGGCCGGTCGCGTGGGCGAGGTCGGAGGGCGAGCCGGTGGCGTGGGCGAGGTCGAGGCGGGCAAGGGCCTCCTCGTAGCGGGACGGGGAGGTCGCGAGGTGGGCGACGGCCCGGGTGAGGAGGCGGCGGGACTCCGGCGGGTCGGCGAAGAGGGCGAGGCAGCGGAGGGCTTCGCCGAGGGCCGTGGGGGTGCCGAGGCGGGTGGCGTGGGTGTGGGCGTCGGCAGCGACGCGGGCGGCGCGGCCGGGGTCGGCGGGGGCGAGGGCGCGGGCGAGGTCGAAGGGCCAGGGGGCCCAGACGCCGTGGTGGCGGCCGCGGACCGTGAGGGCCTCGGCCGCGGCCTCGAGGGTGTCGACGGCCTCGTCGCGGCGGCCCTCGGCGAGGAGCAGGCGGCCGAGGACGCTGGGGCCGTCGGGGAGGACGATCGCGCCCGGCCAGGGCGGGCCGAAGGCGTAGCGGTCGGCGACGGCGCGCGCCTCGGCGGTGCGTCCCCGGGCGAGCAGGGTGTCGACGAGGAGGCAGGCGGTGTCCCAGTGGACGGGGAGTCCGCCGCCGACGCGGTCGGCCAGCCGGAGCCCCTCCTCCAGGTGGTGCTGCGCGCGCGGGAGGCGGCCGCGCCTGCGGTGGACCAGGCCCAGGAGCGTGTGGGCGAAGGCGAGGTGCGCGCCGCTCCAGCCGGAGATCTCGAAGGCGCGGACCGCCTCGGTGAAGAGGGCCTCGCCGCGGTCCGGGCGGTCGGCGAAGACGTACGCGATGCCGGTGAGGGCCGGGATCTCGAAGCCCCAGGTGGGGTCGGTCCAGCCGAGTCCCCGCGCGGGGAGGCCGTCGGCGAGGGCCCGGTCGCAGAGCCGGACGACCTCGGCGGCGGGTTCCCCGCGCAGCATGGCGTCGAAGGCGCGGACGGCGAGGAGGGCGCGCTCGGAGTTGTCGGCGCCGGTGAATCCGGCGGTGAGGTCGGCGAGCCGGCGCGAGCGGTCCGGGCCGTCGTCCTCCGCCGCCTGGAACCCCTCGTACATGAAGTGGGCGGCCTGGAGCCGTCGCCGTCCGGTGCCCGGCGGGGTGCGGCGCGCCTCGGCCGCGACGGCCCTCGCGGCCTCCTGGAGCTGGTTGTTGTGGGCGAGCGCCTGGGCCAGCCGGTAGGTCGCGTCGGTCCGGAGGCCCTCGTCCAGCCCCGGCAGGTCGAGCGCCGAGCGCAGGTGCCGGACGGTGGCCGCCGGTGAGGTGAGCAGGGAGGCGCAGCCGAGTTCGTACAGGACCCGGGCGTACGTCTCCGGGCGCGGCGGTTCCGCCAGCGCCCGGTCCAGGCAGCGGCGGGCCGCGTCGGGCGCCCCGGCGGCGAGGTGCTCCGCCGCCGCGGCCCGCAGGCTGTCGACGACGTCCTCGTCCTCGTCGGGATGCACGGCGAGGAGGTGACGCGAGACCGCGGCCGGGCCGTGACCGGCCGCGGTGAGCGCCCACGCCGCCCGTCCGTGCAGCGCGGTCCGCACGGCCGCCGGCACGGAGCCGTACACGGCGCTGGCGATGAGGGGGTGGGCGAACTCCGGCGGCCGGCCCGGCGCGGTGGGCGCGGTGCCGGCGCCCGGGGCTGCCGTGGGGTCGCTCTCCGGGGCGGCCGCGGCGGCCTCCGGGTGGGGACGGGCGGGCGCGGGCGCGAGGATCCTGGCGCGGCGGAGGCGTTCGGTGTGGTCGGTGACCTCCTCCGGCCTCATGCCGGTGAGCGTGGCGAGGAGGCGGTCGGTGCCGTCCGCGCCGAGGACGGCGATCGCCCAGGCGAGGCGGGTGGGGCCGGGGCCGAGCGCTTCGAGGCGGGCGACGAGGCCGCCGCCGCGGGCGCCGGCGCCGAGGCCGCGGAGGAGCACGGCGGATCCGGCGACGGGTTCGAGCATCCGGTCGCGGGCCTTGGCGAGCAGTTCGACGGTCTCGTACGGATTGCCGGAGGTCACCGCCCACAGTTCGCGGCAGAACGGCTCGTCGGCGTGCGCGCCGAGCGCCTCGCGGGCGAGGGCGGCCGTGGCTTCGGGAGTGAGCGCGTGCAGGCCGAAGGTCAGGACGGCGCGGTCGGCGAGCGCCGCCAGGGTCGCGTCCGCCGGCCGGCCGGGGTCCGGCTGCGGCGGCCGGTGGGCGAGGACGACCAGGACCGGGAGGTGCCCCTCCCGCCCGCCGCCCGTGAAGGCGTCGAGCCACGCCAGGGATTCCGCGTCGGCCCACTGGGCGTCGTCGACGAGCAGCAGCGGCGGCCGGTCGCCCAGCCGGTCCGCGAGGCGGCACAGGAGGCCGGCGAGGCCGTCCCGTACGCCCTGGGGGTCGGCGGGCGCGGGCGGCGCGGAGGGCGCCGACGCGATCCCGAGCGCGGGGGCGAGGAGGTCGTGGTAGTCGCCCAGGAGTCCGCGGACCTCCTCGGGCCCGAACCGGTCGAGGGCCGGCTGGAGGAGCTGACGGGTGAGGTGGAAGGGGACGGAGGCGAGCGTCTCGCCGCCGCGGGCGGTCAGGACCGTGCAGCGGTCCCGGGCGGTGCGGTGTATCGCGGCGAGCAGCGTGGTCTTGCCGATGCCCGGCTCACCCCGGTAGACGAGGATGCCGCCGCGCGCGCCGCCGCCCCCGGCCGCTCCGCCGACCAGCGCGTCGACGGCACGGGCCGCCGCCGCGAGCTCCGGGTCCCGTTCGAGCAGACCCCTCGCCTCCGGACCGCCCGGCGGTACCGCTCCCACGAACGGCGTTGCGGACGACGGCTGTTCGGCTTCCGACGGCAACGGTGCCCCACTCCCCCACGCGAGCTCGTCGGCCGGACGCGGCCCGCGCGGTCCACCCGGCCCGCGCGGCCCCGCCGACACTGGACCGACGAGCCTAGCGGCCCCGCACGCCCGGAGGGCGACAATGGAGGGGTGAACCGGACACCGCGTGACCGCACCGACGCCCCGCGCTCCGGCGCGCGCCGTGACGACCGCGACGACCGCGACGACCGCGACGAAGAGCGTCGGGACGACCGCCGGAGGGACCTCGCCCACGACGTGGGCGCATCCGACGACGGCCGGGGCGCATCCGACCGCAGCGAGGGCGCATCCGACCGCCGCGAGGGGGAATTCGGCCGCCGTGAGGGGGAGTTCGACCGTCGTCGGGGCGACTTCGGCCGCGGCCCGGAGGCGACGGGAGACGGCGGCCCGGAGGCGAGGGGCGACCGCGACCCGGAGGCGACGGGCGACCGCGACCCGGACGACGGCCCGGGTCAGGAACGTGGCCGGGGGCACGGGCGGGGGCAGGGACGTGACCGGGGCCGTGAGCGAGGCCGGGATCGCGACGACGCGGGGCGCGCCCGGAGCGCCCGCCCCCGCGACGGGCTCGGGCGGCCGCTGCCGTACGGGACGGAGGGCGTGCCCCGGCAGCCCGAGGGGGTCGCGCGCGAGCCCTCGGAGACCCTGGACGAGGCGCAGCGGCTGCTCGACGCCGGGATGCCCTTCCACGCGCACGAGGTGTTCGAGGACGCCTGGAAGTCCGGCCCCGAGGACGAACGCGACCTGTGGCAGGGGCTCGCCCAGCTCGCCGTCGGCCTGACGCACACGGCCCGGGGCAACACCGCCGGCGGCGCCCGCCTCCTGCGCCGCGGCGCCGCGCGCCTCGCGGACGCGACGCCCCGGGCCGAGGCGTACGGCATCGACGCCGGTGGACTGGTGGCGTGGGCCCGGGAGTTGGCCGATAGGACGGAGAAGGGCGGCCCCGACTCCTCTCACGCCCCGTCCGACTCCCCCGGCCCGTCCGACCCTCACGCCCCGTCCGACTCCCCCGGCCCGTCCGACCCTCACGCCCCGTCCGACTCCCCCGGCCCGTCCGACCCTCGCATCTCGTCCGGCTCCCCCGACTCCCCCGTCCACCCCGGGGAGGCCGTCGACGCCGTCGCCGAGGCGCCCCGGCTGCGCCGCGACACCGTCTGACCGGGTCGCGTCGGGCGGCGGGAACAGGAGCGGGCGGCGGGCCGGCGGGCGCTCCGAGCCCCGGGGCGCCGCCCTACTCCCCCGCTCGCTCCAGTTCCCGCCGCAGGACCGAAGTGTGGCTGAGCGTCGGGTCCTTGGTGGCGGTGAGCAGGGTGAGGGGCTGCTCGGCGGCGAGGGCACGGAGCCGGTCGAGGGCCGCGGCGGCATCGGGGGCGGCGAGTTCGGCCTCGTAGCGGCGGCAGAACTCGTCGTACGCGCCGTCGGTGCCGTGGTACCAGTGGCGGAGTTCGGTGGAGGGGGTGAGCGCCTTGGGCCACTCGTCGATGCGGGCGTCGGTCTTGCGGAGGCCCCGCGGCCAGAGGCGGTCGACGAGGACCCGTACGCCGTCGTCGGGTGACGGGTCGTCGTAGACGCGGCGGACGCGGACGGTGGGGTGGGTTGCGGCCATGGGGCCAGCGTGCCGGACGGCACGCGGAGTCACCCGGCGACGCGCAGCGCCGGAAGGAGGACGGCATCGACGAAGGTCCGCAGGGTGGAGGCGTCGGCGAAGCGCTCCTCGAAGAGCCGCTCGATGCGGAGCATGCCCATGAAGCTGGGCGCGACGAAGACGATGGCCGGGTTGTCGGCGGCGACCTCGCCGCGTTCGACGGCGCGGGCCATGACGGCGTCGATGGCGGCGACCTCGGGGGCGATGACGGTCTCGCGGAGGGCGGCGCGCAGGTCGGGGTGCTGGATGAACGCCTGGGCGACGGCCTCCATGAGCTCGGCGTCGCGTTCGCGGTGGGAGGCGGCGATGCGGGCGGCCTCGCGCAGGTCGTCGGCGACGTTGCCGGTGTCGATGCCGGCGAACACGGTGCAGCGGCGGCGGGCGAGGGCGGCGGTGACGAGCCGGGGCTTCGTGCCCCACTGCCGGTAGAGGGTGGCCTTGCCGCACTTGGTGCGGGCGGCGACGCCCTCCATGGTCACCGAGTCGTAGCCGCCTTCGCGCAGGAGGCAGAGGACGGCGTCGTAGAGCTCCGTCTCGCGCTCCGGCGTGATCTTGCTGCGACGGGCGGCGGCGCTCGCGGCCTGAGTGGACATCGATCCCTCCTGGACACCTCTGTCTCTGCACATACGAGAGTAGGGGGTGCACAATCGAGACGCAAACGTATCGAGACGCTTGCGTCTCGATGAAATCGGATCTAGGCTCACTCCGTTTGTTGGCGATTTGACGGATTAGAGGGCCGCACGATGGCTGCCGGGTTGAGCGGGATACGAGGACCACGTCCTGCAGGACGGGGGATGACACCCATCCCCGGCCCCGTCAGGCACGACGGAACCGAGGACGGGGAGACGACGGGCGGCGACGCGTCCGGCAGCACCCCGGCCGCACCCTCCGCCGCACCGGCCGCCGGGCCGGACGGCCCGGCGCCGACGGGACGTCCGGGGTCCGCGAGGCCGCCACTCCTGCGCGAGCTGCTGCTGGTGACCGCGCTCTTCCTCGTCTACAAGTTCGGCCGGCTCTTCGCCAACGGCCACGAGGCCCGGGCCTTCCGCAACGCCGACCGCGTCTGGGACGCCGAGCGCGCGCTCCACCTGCCGGGCGAGGGAACGATCCAGCAGCTGCTGCTGCACGGCGAGCCGCTGATCCGCGCCGCCAACACGTACTACGCGGCCGTGCACTTCCCGGCCACCCTCGCCTTCCTCGCCTGGCTGTACTGGCGCCGCCCCGCGCACTACGTGTGGTCGCGCCGGGTCCTCGCCCTCGTCACCGGCGCCGGACTCGCCCTCCACCTGCTGATGCCGCTGGCCCCGCCGCGGATGCTCGCCGCGTCCGGCCTCGTCGACACCGCCCGGGTCTACGGCCCCTCCGTGTACGGGGCGACGCCCGAGACGGACTCGATGGCGAACCAGTTCGCGGCCATGCCGTCCCTGCACTTCGGCTGGGCGCTGATGGTCGCCGTCGGCCTCATCGTCGCCACCCGGTCCCGGTGGCGGGCGCTGTGGCTGCTGCACCCGCTGCTCACCCTGCTCGTCATCGTCGGTACCGCCAACCACTACTGGTTCGACGCGCTCGCCGCCGCCGCGCTCCTCGGCCTGGCACTGCTCGCCGTCCGCGCCCCCGGCCACCGCCGCACGGCGCCCCCGCCGCCGGCCGCCCGCGCCCTCGGCCCGACCGCCCTCCCGGCGGGAGCCCTGCGATGAGCCCCGCCGCCGGCACCGCCGTCGCGGTGCTCCTCTCCCTCGTCTCCGCCGCCGGTTACGCGCTCGCCGCGGTCGCCCAGTCGCGGCTGGCGGCCGCCTCGCCCGCCCCCGACGACGGACGGGGCGCCCTGCGCGCGCTGCTCGCGCGCGGGCAGTGGTGGTCGGCGGTCGGCCTCAACGCGGCCGGCGCGCTCGCGCACGTCGCCGCCCTGCACTACGGGCCGCTCACCCTGGTCCAGCCCCTCGGCGCGCTGACCCTCGTGGCGGCGCTGCCGCTCGGCGCGCACCTCGCGCACCGGCGGGTCACCCGGACCGAGTGGCGCGGGGCGCTCTGGACGCTGGGCGGCCTGGTCGGCCTGGTCGCGGTGACCGGTCCGACGGCCCCCGGCGAGGCGCTCAGCCTGCGCGAGTCCCTGGCCGTGGCCGCGGCGACCGCGCTCCTCATCGCCGCTCTCGCCTCGGGCCGGTTCGCCGGGCGCGGCACGTCCGGGACGGGCGGGCGCTCCGGGCGCGGCCTGGGGCACGCCACGGCCTCCGGGATCGCCTCGGGCGTCGCCTCCGCGCTCACCCAGACACTCACGGCCGCGCTGGCGCTCGAACTCCCCGGCGACGAACCGGTGTGGTGGCAGACCGCGCTGCTCGCGGTCCTGATCTCGGCCTTCGCGACGGGCGGGCTCCTGCTGTCCCAGGCCGCATACCGGGGCGGCCTCGCGGCGCCGCTGGCCGTCGTCAACCTCTCCAACCCGGCCGCGGCGGCGGTCATCGGCGTGGCCCTGCTCGGCGAGACGTTCCGGGCCGGTGCCTGGGGCTGGCTCGTCGCCGCCGGCGCCTCGCTCGTCGCGGCGCGGGGCGTGGTGCTGCTGACGAAGGGCGGGCCCACCGAGGCGGGTACGGGCCCGGAGGCGGTCCCGGCCAGGGAGGCGGAGGCGGCCTCGGGAGCGCCGGCGGCCATCGGGGTGGTCGGAGTCCCGACGGGCGCCGCGGAGGGCCTGCCGCCCGTCGGCGCGCCCCCGGCCGTCCCGGTCGGCGCGTCGGCGGCACCGGCCGTCGTCCTGACCGTCCCCGCGCCGGCCGTGGCGACGCTGGGCGCGGTCCCCTCCCCCGGGGCGGGGCCCGACTCCGCCGGACCGGTCGTCATCCCGTCGCCGTCCCTGCCGGTGCCCG
Source organism: Streptomyces sp. NPDC104202 (assembly GCF_055584185.1). Classification (NCBI taxonomy): domain Bacteria; kingdom Bacillati; phylum Actinomycetota; class Actinomycetes; order Kitasatosporales; family Streptomycetaceae; genus Streptomyces; species Streptomyces sp. NPDC104202. Next base: position 42,122 of record NZ_JBVJMN010000039.1, read on the forward strand.
CGGCACCGCCGCACATGGCGTGTCCGTGAGCGACAGCGGGCCCGTCGGCGCCGCGGGGCGCACCGCGCTCCTACTTTCGTCATCTTGACGACAAGCCATGGAACCCCCTATCGTCAAGATGACGACAAGGGGGTTCCATGGCTGACATCACCCGGCGGGCCGGCTGGCGGCATCTGCGCTCCGCGCCCACCGCGCACATCCGCCACCAGCGCGGGGGCAAGCTGGTCCACGACGGCGAGGGACTGAGCTTCTGGTTCCGGCCGCTCGCCGCCGCCCTCTCGGAGGTCCCGGTGAACGACCGGGAGCTGGCCATGGCGTTCCACGCCCGGACCGCCGACTTCCAGGACGTGAGCGTCCAGTCCACCGTGACGTACCGGATCGGCGACCCGGCGACGGCGGCCGCGCGGCTCGACTTCTCGATCGACCCGGACACGGGTGCCTGGCGGGGCACGCCGCTGGAGCAGATCGCCACGCTGCTCACCGAGACCGCCCAGCAGCACGCCCTCGACGTCCTCGCCCGCACCGCGCTGGCGGCGGCGCTGGTCGACGGCGTGACGGCGGTGCGGGACCGGATCACGCAGGGGCTCGCGGCCGAACCGCGGCTGCCCGCCACCGGCATCGAGGTCGTCGCGGTCCGGGTGGTGGCGATCCGCCCCGAGCCCGAGGTCGAGCGGGCCCTGCGCACCCCCGCCCGCGAACAGATCCAGCAGGAGGCGGACCGCGCCACCTACGAGCGCCGCGCGGTCGCCGTCGAACGCGAACGCGCCATCGCCGAGAACGAGCTCGCCAGCAAGATCGAGCTCGCCCGGCAGGAGGAGCGGCTCGTCGAGCAGCGCGGCACCAACGCCCGTCGCGAGGCGGAGGAGAACGCCGCCGCCGACGCCGTACGGGCCGAGGCCGAGGCCGCCCGGAAGGTCCGGCTCGCCCGGGCCGAGGCGGAGGCGGCGCGCGAGGTCGGCGAGGCTCGCGCCACGGCGCAGACCGCGTGGCTGCGGGCGCACGGCGAAGCGGCCCCCGCCACGCTCCACGCCCTCGCCGTGCAGCGGGCGGCGGAGAACCTCCCCCGCATCGAGCACCTGACGCTCTCCCCCGACGTCCTGACGGGTCTCCTCGCCCGGCTCGGCGAAGGCGGGACGGGCCCCGGAGCCGGTTCGTGAGCCTCGCGCCGCGCGCGGTGCTCGTGCACCGCACCACGGAGTACGAGGAGCTGCTCGCCCGCCACGGCACGCACGGCCAGGCCGCGTTCTTCCTCTCCGCGCGCGGCCGTTCGGTCGAGGCGGTGCGGGAGCGGCACGAGCGCGCCCGGCGGGCGCTCGCCGAGGTCGCGGGCGCGGTGCCGCTGGCCTGGCGGCAGACCCGGGTGGAACGCGCCGACCTGGACCGGTTCCTCTTCGGCCCCGAGGACGTGGTCGTCGTGGTCGGGCAGGACGGCCTGGTCGCCAACGCGGCCAAGTACCTGACCGGGCAGCCCGTCGTCGGCATCGACGCCGATCCCGGGCGCAACCCGGGCGTCCTGGTGCGCCACCGCGCGGCCCAGGCGCGCCGGCTGCTGCCGCACGCGGCGGGGGCCGGGGCTGCCGTCGACGAGCTGACGATGGTCGAGGCCGTCACCGACGACGCGCAGCGGCTCCTCGCCCTCAACGAGATCTACGTCGGTCCGCCCGGCCACCAGACCGCCCGCTACACCCTCGGGCTCGACGGCACCGGCCTCCCCGCCGAGGCGCAGGCCTCCTCGGGCGTCCTCGTCGGCACCGGCACGGGGGCCACCGGCTGGCTCCGGTCCCTGTGGGAGCAGCGCTCCAGCGCCCTCGCGCTGCCGGGCCCCTCGGACGCCCGCCTCGCCTGGTTCGTCCGCGAGGCGTGGCCGTCCCCCACCACCGGCACCAGCCGCGTCGAGGGCCTCCTCGCCGCCGGCCAGGGGCTGCGCCTCACCGTCGAGTCCGACCGCCTGGTCGCCTTCGGCGACGGCGTCGAGTCCGACGCCCTGCACCTGACCTGGGGTCAGACGGTCACCCTCACGGTCGCCGGTCCCCGCCTGCGCCTGGTCGGCTGACCACGCCCCGCCGCGGCGCCGGCAGTCCTCCCGGCGGGCACGGTCCGGGGTCCCCCGCGGCGTGGTGCCGTCGGAACCCTTCCCCTGCCGGGAGACCCCGCCCCGGGTGGTCGGGGGCGCACCGGCGCCGGCCCGGCCGAAATCGATCGGCGTGCGGCGGGGACGGTCCGGGGCGGCGTTATGCTCGGCGCGCTCCGCCCGGTTCGCACCGGCCGCTCCGCTCCGGGCAGCTGAAGGAACCCCATGACCTCCGCCTCCCCCGGTTCGCTCTCCGTCGCCCCCGCCACGCTGAGGGAATGGGACCTCGTGCGGGGCTGGGCGGCCGAGGAGGGGTGGAACCCCGGTCTGGCGGACGCGCCGGCGTTCTTCGCGCAGGACCCGGGCGGCTTCTTCCTGGGGCGGGTCGACGGGGAGCCGGTCTCCGCCATCTCGGTGGTGAACTACGACGAGGCGTACGCGTTCCTCGGCTTCTATCTCGTACGGCCCGAGTTCCGGGGGCTCGGCCACGGGCTGGCGACCTGGCGGGCGGCGCTGGCGCACGCGGGGGCGCGGTCGGTGGGACTCGACGGCGTGCCGGCGCAGCAGGACAACTACCGCCGGTCCGGGTTCGCGCCGGCGTACCGGACGGCGCGCTACGTCGGGGCGGTGCCGGTCCCCGAGGCGCCGGTGACGGGTGTGGTGGCGGCCGATCAGGCCGACCCGGCCGCGCTGGCCGCCTACGACGCGGCCTGTCATCACGCCGGACGTCCGCGCTTCCTCTCCGCCTGGCTGACCACTCCCGGCCACCGCGCCCTCGTGCGGGTCGTCGACGGGCGGCTCACCGGTTACGGCGTGGTCCGTCCCGCCGAGGACGAGGCGCGCGTGGGGCCGCTGTTCGCGGACACCCCGGCCGACGCCGCCGCCCTGCTCGACGCCCTCGCGGCGGCGGCCCGCGCCTTCGGCTCCGACCGGATCGCGGTGGACATGCCCGAGGCGAATCCGGCGGCCGCCCGCATCGCGCGGGAGCGCGGTCTGGAGCCGACCTTCGAGACGGCCCGGATGTACACGGGGCCGGTGCGGCCGGTGGCGCCGGAGCGGGTCTTCGGTGTCACCACCCTCGAACTGGGCTGAGCGACCGGGGGCGTGGCGCCGACGCGCACGCCCCCCTTTCCTCCCCTCTCGTCGGCCATGTCCGCCCGAGTGAGGGTTGCGTACCGGATGGGCCGATTGCAGGCGATTCGACGGCGGGGTCATCCGCCGCTCGCCCGTGGGGAGTTCCGGCCTCGCGCCCGGTTCCCGGACCACCGCGCACGGCGTCCGACGTGCGCCTCCGCGGAGGACATCATCCGCCGGGGCGGCTCGCGACGGGCCTTCTCGCCCGGCCTCCGGCGGGCCGCGCGCCCCTCGTGGCGCCCCTGCTCCGCGTCCCCTCGCCGCACCCCCGCAGCCCGGTGAGGGGTGACAAGGGTTTTCCCCGTATCGGGTTAACCCCCCCGTTCCCTACTGTCCTCCGCACCGGCAGATATCATCCCCCCAGCGCACCCTGACAGGTGCATGCGGAGGGTGATGTCCGCCGGTGACGGCCTTGACCCGGGCCGTCGCGCCGGTGGCGGCGCACGGGCCCCCCAAGCCCAGGGAACGTCGGACGCGACCCCACTTCGCCCCGTGTCTCCCGCGCCGCCGCCACTGCTCCGCAGTTACGTCGTACTCGAAAGGGCCACACCTTGAACGGTTCCAGGCGGAGAGTCATATCCGTGGTCGCGAGCGCCGCGATCCTCGGCGCCGCTGCCACCACCGGGGCGATCGCCGCCGCCCCGGGCGCTGCCACCCCGAAGCCGGCTCCGGCTTCGCAGACGATGCGCGCGCTGCCCAGCGCCCCCGTCGAGAAGGTCATCGTGACCTACAAGAGCCAGGCCGCCGAGGCCGGTTCGAACACCGCCGCCAAGAGCGACACGGCCGAGAAGGCCGCGAAGACGGGCGAGAAGCTCTCCTTCGAGCGCCGCCTCTCCGGCGGCGGCGCCCTGGTCGACCTGGGCGACAGCGCCACCCAGCAGGACGTGGCGGAGGTCATGGACGCCTTCCGCGCCGACCCCTCCGTCGCCACGGTCGAGCCCGACATCCGCGCCTACGCGATGGCGGTCACCCCGAACGACACCGACTACGCCAAGCAGTGGGACCTCTTCGAGGCCACCGGCGGCATGAACGTCCCCGCGGCCTGGGACAAGACGACCGGCACCGGCGTCACCGTCGCCGTGATCGACACCGGCTACGCCGCCCACTCGGACGTGGCGGGCAACATCGTCTCCGGCTACGACTTCATCTCGACCTCCGCCGACGCCCGCGACGGCAACGGCCGCGACGCGGACCCGAAGGACGAGGGCGACTGGAACGCCACCGACGGCGAGTGCGGCACCGGCTCCAAGGCGTCCAACTCCTCCTGGCACGGCACCCACGTGGCCGGCACCATCGGCGCCGTCACCAACAACACCAAGGGCATCGCGGGCATCGCGTACAACGCGAAGATCCAGCCCGTGCGCGTGCTCGGCAAGTGCGGCGGCTCGTCCTCGGACATCGCCGACGCCATCACCTGGGCCTCCGGCGGCACCGTCGCGGGCGTCCCGGCCAACGCGAACCCGGCCAAGGTCATCAACCTGAGCCTGGGCGGCGCCAGCGCCACCTGCCCGAGCGTCTACCAGACCGCGATCAACGGCGCCGTCTCGCGCGGCACCACCGTCGTCGTCGCCGCGGGCAACAGCAACGCGAACGCCTCCGGCTTCACTCCCGCGAACTGCTCGAACGTCATCACCGTGGCGTCGACCAGCCGTGAGGGCAACCGGTCGTACTACTCGAACTACGGCACCATCGTGGACGTGGCCGCCCCCGGCGGCGAGACCCGTCGCGCCACCGACACGCCCGGCACCGTCACCACCCCCGAGAACGGCATCTACTCCACGCTGAACTCGGGCACGACGACCCAGTCGGCCGAGAACTACAAGCCGTACCAGGGCACCTCGATGGCCGCGCCGCACATCGCCGGTCTGGCCGCGCTTCTGAAGTCGGCGAAGAGCAGCCTCACGCCGGCCGAGATCGAGTCCGCGATCAAGACCAACGCCCGTCCGCTGCCCGGCACCTGCACCGGCGGCTGCGGCACCGGCATCGCCGACACGGCGAAGTCCGTGGACGCCGTCCTCGGCACCACCCCGCCGTCCGGCAACGTCTTCACCAACGCGACGGACGTGACGATCTCCGACAACACCACCGTGTCGTCCTCGATCGCCGTGACCGGCCGCACCGGCAACGCCCCCGCCGCCCTCAAGGTCGGCGTGGACATCAAGCACACCTGGCGCGGGGACCTGGTCGTCGACCTGGTCGCCCCCGACGGCACCGTGCGCAACCTGAAGGCGTCCTCCTCCTCGGACAGCGCCGACAACGTCCTCGCGACGTACACGGTCGACGCGTCGAGCGAGCTCGCCAACGGCACCTGGAAGCTCCAGGTCCGCGATGTGGCCACGGGTGACACCGGCTACATCGACTCGTGGAGCCTCACCTTCTGATCCCTCGGTGACACCCCACTGAACCACCCCCCACATCAGCATCCTTGCTGGTCAGCGACGCGTCCGTGGTCTACACCACGGGCGCGTCCTGGCGTGTCGGGGGACGGGTCCGAAAGGATTCGCTGTCCGTATGCCGGACAAGGGGCCTGGACTCCTCCGGTGGGCTCCGTATTCTCTGCGCACGGGGCTCGTGGGCCGGGACCCGAGGGCCGGAGGTGGTGGACAGTGACGACAGCACCGCACCGCGCTGCCCCGGTGGGGCGCGAGGAACTCCTCTCCCGGGTGGAACGGGCCCTCCACGCCCGCGGCCGCGCCCTGCTCACCGGGCCCGCCGGCGTCGGCAAGACCGAGATCGCCCTCGCCGAGGCGGCCCGCGCCGAGGCCCGCGGCGAGACCGTGCTCTGGCTGGCCCCGCTCCCCTCCGACCGCGACATCCCGGGCGCCGCGGCCGCCGCACTCGTCGCCTCGGTCGCGGCCACCGTGAGCGTCGGGGTGCCCTCGCCCGGCGCGCCGGTCTCCGGCATCCTCGCCTCCGGGGTCTTCGACGAACTCCCCGGCCCCCAGCGCACCGCCGTCGCCATGCTGTGCCGCGAAGCGCCGATCGACGCCGGCGGCTGGGACCCGATCGCGCTGCGCCTCGGTATCGCCCGCATCCTGCGCGCCCTCACCTGCAACGGCCCCGTCCTCCTCGTCGTCGACGGGGTGCAGCACGTCGACGCGGACAGCGCGGACCTGCTGCGCTTCGCCCTGCACCTGGCGCCGCCCGCGCTGCGCGTGGTGTCGGTGGAGACGCCGGAGCCCTACGGGGAGGTCCACGAGCCCTACCGGGAGCCGCACCGCCCGGAGGACCCGCACGCCACGCACCTGTGGGTGCCGTCCGAGGCCGACGTCCTGCTCGTGCCCCCGCTGGCCGCCGACGAGATCGCCGAACTCCTCATCCACCACCGGCTGCCCTCCCGGATGGCCGGGCGCATCCACCGGGCGAGCGGCGGCAACCCGCGGCTCGCGCTCGCCGTGGGACGCTCCCTCGCCGACGCGCGGACCCCGGTGCACCACGCGGAGGCCCTGACCCTGTCCGGCCGCGCCCGCGACCTCGCCCGGCAGCTCCTCGGCGCCGCGCCGGCGGCCGTCCGCGAGACGCTGCTGCTGGCCGCGCTGGCGCTGCGCCCCTCGGCGACCCTGGTGCGGCGGGCCGGGCGGCCCAACGCGGAGGCGGACCTCGCGGCGGCCGAGCGGGCCGGTCTCGTCTCGCTGGCCGAGGACGGGTCGGTGACGTTCACCGCGGGACTGCTGCCCTCGACCCTGGTGCACGACGCCTGCTGGGCGGAGCGGAGCGCCGGGCACGCGGCGCTGGCCGGGGTGGTGGACGACCCCGTGGAGGCGGTGCGCCACCGCGCGCTGGCCACCGACTGCCCGGACGAGGAGCTCGCCGCGGAGGTCGCGGAGGCGGCGGACCTGGCCCGGCGGCGCGGGAACAGCGCCCTCGCGGCCGAACTCGCCCTGCTCGCGGCCGAGTCGACGCCCGGACGGCACGGCGGGAAACGGATCGCCCGCCTGGTGGACGCCGCCGAGGAGGCCGCCCGCGCCGCCCGCGCCGATCTGGCCATGCGGGCCGCCACCGACCTGCTCGCCCGCGACGCGGTCCCCTCCGACCGGGTCAGGGCGCGGCTCGCCGTGCTCGACACGGCCGGGCAGGGACTGACCGGGCTCGACGAGATGTACGTCCACGCCATGGAGGACTCCGAGGGGGACACCGCGCTGCGGGCCGCGGTGCAGCTGCGGCTCGCCGTCAAGTACGTCCTGGCGGACGGCGACCCGCTGCGGTCCCGGACGGCCGCGGTCGAGTCGGCCGCGCTGGCCGCGTCGATGGGCGACCCCCGCACGGCGGCGCAGGCCCTGACCGTGCAGGCCCGGATGGAGCGGGCCCTCGGTTCTCCGGACGCGGAGGCCGTGCTGGCGCAGGCGCGCTCGCTGGAGCTGGCCGAGCGCCCGCTGGGCATCCGCAACGCCGCGCAGATCCTGACGATCCGCCACGCGCTCTTCGACGACCGTCTGGTGGAGGCGCGCGACGAACTGGGCGCCCTGCTGCCGCTGGTGCAGCGCCGCGGGTCGGTCGAGGACGCCATCGAGCTGTTCCGCACGCTGGCCGAGATCGAGTCGCGGATAGGGCCGTGCGCCGCCGCCCTCGCGCACGCGGGCCAGTCGCTCGCCCTGACCCTGGAGGCCGGGCTCTCCCCCGGCCCCGCGTGGTACGCCCTCGCGCTCGCGGAGACGGCGGGCGGCAGCTTCGCGCGGGCCGCCAGCTACGCGCGCCGCAGCGTGCAGGCGTCGGAGGAGGAGGGCGACCGGGTCTTCCTCTCCCGCAGCCGGTACGCGCTCGGCCGGGTCCAGCTCATCAACGGGGACGTGGCCGCCGCCCTGGAGACGCTGCGGCGCGTCCAGGCCGACGAGCGCGCCCAGTCGACCGTCGACCCGTCGATGCTGCGGTGGCATGAGGAGCTGGCCGAGGCGCTGCTGGCCCACGACGCGGCGGACGAGGCCCTGGCGCTGCTCGCGGAGGTGCGGCCCGTGGCGGAGCGTCTGGGGCGTTCCACGGTGCTGCTGGGCTGCGACCGGGCGCACGCCCTGTGCCTGGCGGCGGAGGGGCGCACCGACGAGGCGGCGGAGCTGCTGACCCGTACCGCCGACCGGTTCGGGCGGGCCGGGCTGCCGCTGGAGAGCGGCCGGGCGCTGATCGCGCTGGCCCGGGTCGAGCGCCGTCGTCGGCGTCGTTCGGCGGCGCAGAGCGCGCTGCAGGCGGCGGCTTCGGTCTTCGAGCGGGCGGGCGCGGCGCCGTGGCTGGCGCTGGCGGGCGAGACCCCGGCGGGTGAGGGTCCGGGGGCGGGCGGGGGCGTCGAGGAGGCGCTGCCGGCGCTCTCCTCGCTCACGGAGGGCGAGTTGCGCCTCGCGCGGCTGGTCTGCCAGGGCGCCAGCAACCAGGAGGCGGCGGCGAAGCTGTACCTGAGCGTGAAGACGGTCGAGGCGCGGCTGACCCGGATCTACCAGAAGCTCGACGTCCGCTCCCGCGCGCAGCTGGCGACGGCGCTGCGGCCGTGACCCTCCGCGGCACGTCCCGCCGCCGCGATCGGGTGGGGTCGGGCCGGGTGCGGGCGGGCCGTCAGATCGTGAAGGGCCGCTGGTCGAGGAAGCTCTCGTCGGGCGCGCCGGTCAGGTAGAGGTGGGGGCGCTGGGTCGGGGGCAGCCGGTGCTGCACCGCGCGGTGGAGGTCGCGGTAGCCGCCCTGGAAGGCGCCGTCGTCCCAGGTCCGGAGCAGGGCTTCGGTGAAGGCTCCGTTGACGTCGCCGTCGGAGGCGACCTGGTCGTCCTGGCAGGCCGACACGAGGAGGGCGTCGGGGCCCTTGCGGTCGGCGGGCGCGGCCGCGGCGAGCGAGCGGCGGAGGTCGGCGAAGAACTCCCGGTCGCGGTCGTCGAGCTGCCGTCGCGTCGGTTCGGGCAGGTAGCGGCCCCGGTCGTCGCCGGCTCCGGGCGCCTCGATGGCGCTGCCGCTGTGGCAGCAGTCGAAGAGGGCGACGATGCGCACGCCGTCGGCGAAGGCGCGGAACGCCTGGTGGACCTCGTCGTCGAGGAACTGGCGGTCGTAGAGGACGAGGGTCTCGTCGAGGGCGTCCGGTTCGTCGTCGGCGTCGGAGCCGTCGGCGACCTGGCCTCCGTGTCCGGAGTAGGTGAGGAACAGGATGTCGCCCGGGTCGAGCCGGGCGGCGGCGTCGCGGAGCGCGGAGGTGACGTGCGCGACCGTGCCGTCGGGGGTGAGCAGGGTGGTGGTCGTGAATCCGGCGGTGCGGGCGAGCGCCTCCATGTCGCGGGCGTCGTTCTCGCAGGCGACGAGGGTGCCGTCCCAGCCTTCGTAGCGGGCGGGGTCGACCCGGTTGAGTCCGACGTGCAGGGAGAGTCCGGTGGCCATGGGGTGCCTCCTGGAGGGGAGCGGAGGGGATGCCGGGGGCGTCTGATCGAGTGGCCTGTGGTCCGGCGCCGAGCACGACCCTCTCCACGCGGTACGTACATCCTATGAACCCTTCGGTCCCTTCGCCCCCTCCGGCCGCCGGACCCGGCGGGCGGCCCCGCGCCGACGCGCTCGCCGACCGCACCGGCTACGACGCGTCCTTCCTCGGCCCCGAGGTCCCGCTTCCGGTCCCGGTGCGCGAGGCGGTCGCGACGGTGGTGCTGCCGTACACGCACTTCACCGTCGTCTTCCGGCCCGACCGGCGGCTCGCGGCGTCGACCGCCGTGTGCATCGAGGGGCGGGAGCTCCTGGAGGACGTGCCCCGCGGCGACGACTGGCGGTTCGACCCCCGGCTGCCCGAGGAGCAGCAGGCCGGCGACGACGTCTACCGGAACAACAGCCTCGACCGCGGCCACCTGGTCCGCCGGCTCGACCCGGTCTGGGGGACGCCGGCGGTCGCGGTCCGCGCGAACGACGACACCTTCCACTTCACCAACGCCGCTCCGCAGGCGGACGTCTTCAACCAGGGCAAGCAGCTCTGGCAGGGGCTGGAGAACCACCTCCTCGACCACGCCGCCCTCTACGACCGGAAGCTGACGGTCCTCACCGGCCCGGTCCTCCACGACTCCGACCCGCCCTACCGGGGGCTCCAGGTGCCGATGCGGTTCTGGAAGGTGGCCGCTTTCCTCCAGGACGGGGCGCTGGCCGCCGCCGCGTACGTCCTCGACCAGAGTCCGGACCTCAGCCGGGACGCGGAGCGGGCCCTCGCGGGGGCGACGCCCGGAGCGCCGCCCCCGCTCGGACCGTTCCGGACGTACCAGGTGCCGGTCTCGGACGTCGCGGAGCTCACCGAGCTGGAGTTCGGGCCGCTGCCGGACGTGGACGTGATGCCGGCGGCGCGCGGGCCCGAGGAGCGCTGGCGGCGCCTGGAGTCGTACGACGACATCGTGCTGCACCCCTGAGCCGCGGGTTCCGGCGGCCGGCCGCGGGCGTCCGGGACCGCGATTGCGACGCCCGAGGCCCGGTGGAACGATGGAGGTACCTCCGGCGTCGGAGCGTCCGGCGCTGCGCGAAGAGCGCCGGGCAGGTGCGGTATGCCGCTCACCGAGACGGAGTGGGGCCTCGTCGCCGGCTGGGTGCGGGACCATCTCCTCGACACCGCCGAGCCGCGGGAACGACTGCTGCGCGCGGGTCTGCCGGCCGACTTCGTCGAGGACCTGCCGCTCACCCCGGACGCCGGCCGGAACGCCCTGCTGCTCGTCGACGCCGCCCGGCGGGACATCGCCCACCAGCGCCGGCTGCTCGCCGTCCTCGCGGGCCTCGACGCGCTGGCGGCCATCGACCATCCGCACGCCTTCGAGCAGGGCTCGGAGGCCCGCAGCCTCCTCACCCGGCTGCGGGAGGACGAACGGCTGCGGCGCTCGCCGCGGGACCCCTTCGACAGCCGGCTGCTGAGGCACGGCACCTCGGTCTTCCTCGACCGGCGCGAACTCCGCTCGAAACTGAGGGACTTCGTCGCCGACCCGGAGCAGACGGTGCTCGTGGTCGACGGCCCGCCGGACAGCGGGCGGTCGTACACGTACGAGTTCATCCGCCACCTCGGCCAGCACTGCGGCTTCCGGCCGGTGCGCGTGACGCTCTCCCGCACCTCCACGGCCGCGCGCCTCCTGGAGCGGCTCGCGGCCTTCGTCTCGGTACCCGGAGCCGACGCCGTCCTGGCGGACCCGACGCGGCTCAACGATCCGCTGCCCCGTCTCGAGGACGCCGCGCACCGGATCGTCGCCCGCGCCACGGCCGCCGAGGACCGGTTCTGGCTGGTCCTCGACGACTGCGACCGGCTCGACCCGCAGTCGGACGTGTGGGACTGCATCGGCGTCCTCGCCCGCGCCGTGTACGAGCACACCCCGGTGCGGGCGGAGACCGTGCCGCGCCTCGTCCTGCTCGGCTACGCGACGACGATGCGCCAGCTCCCCTACGAGGTGCGGAAGAACGAGTGCCGCGACACCACCCGTCCGGTGGACGCGGACGACCTCCGCGAGTTCTTCGCCGAGTTCTTCGCCGACACGCTCCCGCCCGGCCGGGAGGGGACCGTCGGCGAACTGACGGAGACCGCCGTGGCCGAGGTCCTGCGGGCGGTCGACGCGGCCGGGGACGGCGACAGTCACATGCGGCGGGTGTGCACGGCCGTGGAGGACGTCGTACGGCTCCGCCGGGCCCTGCCGCCGTCCCCCGCGGAGGGCCCCGGGGAGGCGGGTCCGCACCTGCGGGACGCCCTGCGCACCGGCCTCGCAGCCCCCTCCGCCGCCCTGCCCGACCTGCGCCGGTCCTACCGCGAGGCCGCCTGCCTGCTCCAGGAGTTCGACCCCGCGCTGCTGCGCCTGCCGGGCGAGGAGCGGCCCACCGGTCGGGCCGTCCTCGAACTCGTCGACGACTGCGCCGGGCTGCCGTGCCCCGGCGGCGAGGTCGCCACGGTGTGGACACTGAAGCCCGAGGTCCGCGACGCGACGCTCGCGGGCCTGGCGGGGCCGGACGCCGCCGTGCGCGTCCTGCGGGCCAACATCGGCCTGCGGCCCGAGGGGCCGGGTCCCGAGCGCGCCGCGCTCGCGCTGCTCACCGCCCCCGGCGCCCCGGCCGGGCCTCCCGCGTCCGGCGCCCTCGCCGCGGCGGAGCCCCCACTGCCGTTCCCCGGGGCCGGACCGCCGCCGCGGGACGCCGCCGACGGCTCCGCCGCCCCGTCACGGGACCCGGTGGAGGTTCTGTCCGACACCCTCCAGGCCGTCCTCTGGCTCAGCCGCGTGCCGGGCGTCACGGGCCTGCCCGCCGTCGACGACGTCCAGCACCGGCTGGAGAAGGCCCGGCTGCTCCAGCCGATGCACCGGCTGGTCCGGGGCACCTTCCACGGCCGCACGGCAGAACTCGACGCGCTGCACGCCTACCTCGCCCTCCCCGAGGAACCGGCCGAGCCTCCCGTCCTGCTGCACGGCGTGGGCGGCATCGGCAAGAGCACGCTGCTGGCCAGGTTCCTCGCGGAGGCACTGGCCGCCTCCCCCGACGGATTCCCCTTCGCCTTCGTCGACTTCGCGCGGCCGACGCTCTCCATCCACGAACCCGCCACCGTGATCGCGGAGGTGGCCCGTCAGCTCGGCGTCCTCCACCCCGCCTTCCGCGCCGACTTCGACGCGCTGGCGGACGAGTGCGAGCGGACCGCGGCCGTGCAGCGCGGCGAGCGCGACGAACTCGACGAGCTGTACCAGCTGGCCGGCACCCGGGCCACGATGGGCCGCGACCACTCCGCCGACTTCCACGCCCGGGCCAGCGCCCGGGAGCAGGAACTCGCCCACCGGGCCGCCTCGCTGGTCGCCGAGGCCGTCCGGCCGCCGCCCGGCGGGACGGCGCCGCCCCTGCTCGTCGTCGTCGACTCCTTCGAGGAGGCCCAGTACCGGGGCTCCCCCGTCATCGGCCGGATGTGGGCGATCTGGACCGCGCTGCGGGCCGGCTACTCGCGCCTGCGGTTCATCGTCTCCGGGCGCGCGCCCATCGACCACCCCGCCCGCATCCTCGACCCGCGCACGATGGAGCTCACCGAGCTCGACCAGCGGGCGTCGGTGGACCTCCTGATGTCCTCCGGGGTGGACGACCAGCCCCTCGCCGAGGACCTCGCCGACCGGATCGGCGGCCACCCGCTGAGCCTGCGCCTGGCGGCCCGTACGGCGGTGGCGCTCGGCACGGACTCGGCGTCGCTCGGCGAGCTGCTGCGCGGACTGCCCTCCCGGCGCCGCTACTTCGACCGCCAGGTCGACCAGATGCTGATCCAGGGCACACTGTACGACCGGCTCCTGAACCACATCGCCGAGGACGACGTCCGCGCCCTGGTCCAGGCGGGCCTGGCGCTCCGGTCCATCACCCCCGACCTCGTCCGCGAGGTCCTGGCCGGGCCCGCGGGGCTCCGGGTGGACTCGCCGGGCGAGGCCCGCCGGCTCTACGGGCTGCTGACCGCGCGGGTGGACCTGATGGAGCCGGCCGGGCCGGGGGCCATCCGGCACCGGGCCGACCTGCGGGCGATCATGCTGCGGCTCTCGGACCGGGCGCGGACCGATCTGATGCGAGCCGTGGACCGCCGGGCCGTCGCCTACCACGCCGCCCGCGAGGGGGCCCGGGAGCGCGCCGAGGAGATCTACCACCGGCTGCGGCTGGGCGAGAACCCCCGGACGGTGGAGGCACGCTGGGAGCCGGGCGTGGCCCCGTACCTGGGCGGCACGACGCACCGGGAGATGGCGCACCGCTCGGCCGCGTTCCTGCTCGGGCTGATCGGCGGCCACGTGCCCGACGCGATCATGGCAGAGGCCGACCAGGAGGACTGGGAGCGGATCGCCGCGCGCGAGGTGGAGGACCTGCTCACCCAGGGGTACGTGGACGCGGCGGCGCAGCGGCTCGCGGAGCGGCGTCCCTGGACGCCGTGCAGCAGGCTGCACGCGCTGCTCGCCGAGACCCTCGCCCGGTCCGGCCGCACGGAGGAGGCGCGGGCGGGCGCCGAACGGGCCGTGGACCGGGCGGAGGAGGCGGGCTGCGCGGAGACCCAGCTCGAACTGCTCCAGCTGTCGGCGCGGCTCGCGCAGGACTCCGGGGAGTTCGCGGCGGCGGACCGCGACCTGGAGGAAGCCGAGGAACTGGCGGCGGGGCTCGGGCTGCGGTACGAGTCCCTGGGCGTCCTGGTCGCCCGGTCCCGGCTCGCGGCCCTGGCGGACACCGACTCCTCCCCCGCGGAGGAGCGGCTCGCCCGGACGCTGCGCGGGATGCCGGACGCGGACCTGGCCCGGCAGCCGTCGCTGGCCCGCACGGCGGCGGCCACGGCCTGCCGGGCCGACCCGCGGCTCCTCGAACACACCCTGCGGCTCGTGGGGCTGCCGGCGGACGAGGAGGCCGTCGTCACCGAGCTCGCCCGCTGGATCGACGCCACCCTGACCGACGAGCCGGGTCTGCGCGGGCCGCTGACGCGCATCCTGGAGTCGGCGGCGGGCTCGGCCGGCACGGAGGATCCGGACTTCCGGGAGGCGCCGGACCGCCCGGACCTCGCCCGGATCGAACGCGACCTGCGGGAGGCGCGGCGGCGCGGCACCCTGGACGGCGTCGCACGGCAGGCGCTGACGCTCCGTGACACCAGCGGGGACCTGCTGCTCGGGGTCGCCTCCGCGATGGACGCCGGCCCGCACGGCACCGGACCGGACGGCCGCGCGCCGGACGCGGCGGAATCGGCCGTACGGGGCGGGGCGCGCGCCCGGCAAGGCGGCGCCGGACTGTGGACGCGCCCGCCGCCGAACGCCGCGGGGGCGGCCCTGCGCAAGGTGCCGTTCCTTCCGCAGGAGGAACTGGTCCGGGTCCGCAACGCGGCCATGGAGGCGGGACTCGCGGACCGCGCGCTGCGGACCGCGCTGCTCAAGGGCATCCCCCGGTACTTCACGGCCACCCTGGAGCCGCTCGACGACCCGCGGGAGCAGGCGCACGCGGACCTGAACGCGATGAACCAGGTCGAGCGGCTGCTCGACGGCCTGGTCCCGCTGGAGATCTGGCTGCACAACGCGATCGAGCACGTCCACGACCGGGGTCCGCGTGCCGTGCTCCAGGGCGCCCTGGACGCCGTGGCGCGCGAGATCACCGGGGAGGCGGAGCTCCCGGCGGAGCTGATGCCCGGCGAGATGAAGGAGGAGATCGTCCTCCAGGACGACACGGTGCCGTACGAGTTCCTGCACGGCGGCATCCGGGCCGGCGCGTCCGTCGCGCTGCTGCGGATCCCCCCGTACGAGTCGGGGGCGCCGCTCCTCCCCTCGTACCCGCACGGCGGCACCGGCTGGATGCTCGCCCCGGGGCTGCTGATCACCAACCATCACGTGGTGATGGCCCGTTCGTGGGAGGCGGGCGTACGCCCCTACGTGAGCGACGAGGACCTGCGCCTCCAGGCCCTGATGTCGCGCTCCCGGTTCGACTTCGTGGAGAACGCGGCGGCCTCGCCGGAGGCGACGGCCGGCGAGCTCGCCGCCTGGGACGCGGCCCTCGACTACGCGATCGTGCGGCTCGCCCCCGGGCAGGAGCCCCGGCCGACGCTGCGGATCTCCACCCGGCCGCTGCTGGTCGGCGAACGGCAGCGGGTGCCGGTCAACATCATCCAGCACCCCGGCGGCCTGCCGAAGCGGGTCGCGCTGCGCAACAACCTCGTCTACCGGGCCGACGAGCGCGACATCCTGTACTTCACCGACACCCGCGGCGGCTCCTCCGGCTCCCCGGTCTGCCTCGACGACTGGACGGTGGTCGGCCTCCACCGCGGCACGAAGAAGGTCGACGAGGTGGAGTTCCAGGGCGGGAAGACCCGGTTCGTGAACGTCGGCACGCAGATGAGCAGCATCCTGGCCCACCTCCGGGACGTCCGGCCGGAGGTGTACGAGGAGGTCATGGCGGCCCAGGCGGGCCGGCCGGCTCCCGGGGCCGCCGCGGACGGGAAGCCGAGGTGAGGGATCATGCCGAACGTGCCACGGAACACCTCGCCGGTCGCGACCGCGGCCGAGCGGGTCTTCGGCGATCTGCGCCGGGTCGCGGAACGCGTCCGCGCGGACCTGGAGGCCGAGATCGCCGAGTCCGCCCCCGAACTCCCCGCGGAGGTGGCGCCCGCCCTGGAGATCTCCCGCTTCGCCCGCGAGGAGCGGGCCCGCGTCCTGGAGGCGGGGGTCAGCGGCCTGGAGAAGCTGGCGGCGCACCGCGCGGACGAGCTCGACGGGGACGAGTCGTTCGGCGTGGAGGCGATCGTCCTCCTGGAGGGCCGGCCCGCGATCCTGGTCCAGCGCCAGGACTTCGCCCCGCAGCGGGACGAGTGGGCGGTGCTCGACGCGCAGCGGCCGGCGATCCGCGAGTCCCTGCTGCGGGTGGGACGCGTCGAGGTCACCGGACACCCGCGGCTCGACTGGGTCGGCACGGCGTTCCTGGTGGGCCCGCGCACGGTGATGACCAACCGTCACGTGGCGTCCGAGTTCGCGCGGTTCGCCTCCGACCGCGGCCTCTGGAGCTTCGAGTACGGCATGTCGGCGCGCGTGGACCCGGCCGAGGAGCTGCCCGTCGACGGCGTGCCGGCCGCGGCCGCGGCCCCGTACGAGATCGTCGAGGTCGTCGGCGTCCACCCCGACGTCGACATGGCGCTGCTCCGGATCGAGCCGTCCGCCGACGGACCGCTGCCCACGCCCCTGGCGGTCGCCGCGGACGCTCCGGCGAGCCTGCCGGGGCGCCCGGTGTACGTGGTGGGCTACCCGGCCTGGGACGGCCGGCGCAACGAGCCGGAGTCGATGCGCCGGATCTTCATGGACGTCTACAACGTCAAGCGGCTGCAGCCGGGCGTCGCCACCGAGTTCACCCCCGGCGGGCTGGTCATGAAGCACGACTGCTCCACGCTCGGCGGCAACAGCGGCTCCCCCGTGTTCGACCTCGCCGACCACCGGGTGCTCGGCCTCCACTTCGGCGGCCGCTACCGCACGGGCAACGTCGCGGTCCCCCTGTGGGAGCTGATCGACGACCCGCTGCTCGCCCAGGCGGAGGTGAACTGGGTCTAGGGCATGTCCTTGCCGGTCAGGACGTCGGCGAAGGGGCCGCGGCCCGAGGAGCCGTCCGGCCGGCGCCACTCCGCGGTGAGGCGGCCCGCGCCGGGGGCGGTGTCCTCGCCGGCGCGCAGGACGCGGTGCAGGCGCAGGGTCGTGCCGGGGGCGACGAGCACGTCGGTGCGGTCGGGTCCGTCGGTGACGCGCACCGGCCGGGCGCCGGCGAGGTCGGTGTCCGGGGCGAGGGCGGCGGCGACCGTGGCGTCGGGCGTGTCGGTGAGGGACTGGTCCTGGGCGACGGCGCGGCCGGCCAGGAGGGCGGCCAACTGGCCGACGAGGACCGGGTCGTGGGCGCCGTCGTAGATCCAGCGGGTGCCGAGGACACCGTGCTCGGAGGTGCCGATCAGGGCGTGGTCGGCGCCGTCCAGCGGGGCCCCGCGGTAGGTCAGGGGGACGAGGTAGACGGCCGCGTCGTCGCCGGCGCCGTCGGCCACCGCCATGAACTCGATGCCGACCTCACCTTCGGGGTCGTCGATGCGGAAGCCGCCCGCCTTGGCCGGCCGCGGGCCGCCGTCCGCGGCGGTGTACCAGGACCGGGTGGGCAGCCACGCGGCCAGCAGCTCCAGCTTGGTGGGCTGCATCGTCGTGTGGTGGATGACGGCCATCGTGGGCTTCTTCCTCTCGGACGGGCCTGACGGGGGCGCGGCCCCCGGGGAGCGCAACGTAACAGACCCGCCGCCGGGGCGGTCCGCCCTGGTGGCGGGGACGGGGGCGGGCGGGCGCCGGCGGGCGGGAGCCGTCCTCGTGCCCCCGGTGGCCGCGGCCGCGGCCGCCCCGGTCGGCGATCCGCTGCTAATGTCGAAATGCCCTCTTTGGTGTTATTCATCCCGGCACGCCGGCCGTGCCGCCGCAGAACGGGAGCAGCCATGACCGGTGGACCCGAACCCCTCAGCGCCGCGGCCCGGAAAGCGCTCCAGCGGCAGCTCGGCGATCTGCGCACCGAACGGGACGCCGTGGCGGCCACCCTGGGCGGGTCGGACGACGAGGTGGGCGACGAGGCCGACCAGGCGGACGAGTTGCAGCGCGCCACGGAGCTCGACCGGCTCGACGCGCGCATCGCCGAGATCGACGGACGGCTGCGGGAGGGCGCCGTGGCGCGGCCTCCCCGTACGGACGCCGTGGGCGTCGGCAGCTCCGTGACCGTGCGGTTCGCGGACGGGCCGCCGGGCGTCTCGTACGTCACGGTGTCACCGGCGCGGTGCCCGAGCAGCGACCGGCCGAGGGGGCTGTCCGCCGTGACCAGCGCCGGGTCCTGGGCGTCGGGGAGCTCCCCGATGTGCAGGGCACGACGGCGGTCGTGGTCTCCCTCGGCTGACGCCCGTGCCCGGGACCCCGGCCGGCACCAGGATGCCCGGCGAAGCGGGCCGGCTCGGCACCGCTCACGCCTCCAGGACGACCACGGCCTCGTCCGTGTACGTGAGGAAGGTCAGCGTCTCCTGGACGTACAGGTGGACCCGGCTCTCGTCGTGCCCCGTGTAGCCGATCGCCACGTCCTGGCCGAGGCGCAGTGCGAAGTCGCCGCCGCGGGTGGACAGGACGAAGCCGCCGCTGAGGGCCGGCGCCCAGATCGGGGAGCCGTCGAGCATCCGGGCGAGGTGCGCGGCGACGGGGTAGCCGTGGTCGGAGGTCTCGCTGACCGCCCGGTAGGGGTCCGCGCCCAGGAGCAGGGCGTAGGGTCCGTCGACTCCGGCGAGACGGAGGGCGGTGAGGGCGCGGCTGACCGCGTCCGGGTAGTCGCGGGGCTCCTCGGGCAGCCGCACCACCGGGTTGGAGCTGCGGGCGCGCAGCCCGTCGACGCCGGCCGCGCCGTAGCCGTCGAAGATGGCCCGGTCCTCGGCGAAGGCCATGGTGCGGGCCGCGTCCTTGACGGGCTGCCAGTCGGAGTCCCTGGCGCCGCGTTCGACGTCGTCGACGGCGGCCCGGTCGACGCTGAACGGCACCCGCAGCTCGACGAGGGGCTTGACCTCGCGCAGCCGCGCGGTGACCCCGTGGGCGGGCGGGGCCATGTCGGTGAGGTGCCCCGTGCCGACGGCGGCGAGTTCCGGGCCCGCCGCGTCGGGGACGTCGACGACACGGCGGCCGGCGACGTGGCGCCGGAAGGTGCGGCGGGCCTCCTCCTCGATCTCGGCCCAGGCTGCGGGCGTGATCGGGGCGAGTTCGCGGTGCAGGTTGTTCGTGACGTCGGGCGTCGTCATGGGGCTCAGGCTCCTTTCAGTCCGCCGATGCCCAGGGTGTCCCCGGGGACCGCGGCGGCGGCCGGCGGCGCGTCGGGCAGGTCGTCGAGGAAGTCGGCACTCGGCACGAAGAAGAGGCCGCCGGTCACGGCCCGGGAGAAGTCCAGGATGCGGTCGGTGTTGCCCGGCGGGTCGCCGAGGAACATGTTGCGCAGCATGCGTTCGGTGACGGCGGGCGTCCGCGCGTAGCCGATGAAGTACGTGCCGAACTCGCCGCCGCCGATCCGTCCGAAGGGCATGTTGTCGCGCACGATCTGCTGCTGGACGCCGTCGTCGTCGACGATCGTGTTGAGGGCGACGTGCGAGTTCGCGGGCTTGACGTCGTCGGCCATCTCGATGTTGGACGCCTTGTCCCGTCCGATGACGGCGGCCTGCTCCTCGACGGTGAGCGCGTCCCAGGCGGCCATGTCGTGCAGGTACTTCTGCACGAGGACGTAGCTGCCGCCCCGGAAGGCGGGCTCCTCGTCGCCGATGTGGACCGCGTCGAGGGCGGTGCGGCCCGTCGGGTTCTCGCTGCCGTCGACGAATCCCAGCAGGTCGCGCTGGTCGAAGAAGGTGAAGCCGTGGACCTCGTCGACGACGGTCACCGCGCCGCCGAGGGCCTCCGCGATCTGCCGGGCGAGCTCGAAGCAGAGGTCCATGCGGCGGGCACGCACGTGGAGGAGGAGGTCGCCGGGGGTGGCGGGCGCGCGGTGGCGCGGGCCGTTCAGCGGCACGAAGGGGTGCAGGTCGCGCGGGCGGGGGCCGCCGACGAGCCGGTCCCACCCCTCGGAGCCGATCCCGGCGATGCAGGTGAGGTCGTCGTGCGGCGCCCGGAAGGCCACGGACCGGGTGAGTCCCGACAGGTCCCGGAGGACGTCCCGCACGGCGGTCTCGCCGCCGGGGTTGACGGTGACCACGAGGAAGACGGCCGCCCTCGACGGCGGCGCCACGACGGGCTGCGGTACGACCACGACGCTCCTGTCGGACGGGGACCGGGAATCCGCGAAAGAGGAGGAAACGGACAGCGTCAGCGTAGGTGCGGGTGATCCTCCGCGCAGCCCGGCGGCCCCGGCACGGCGGCTCGGGCGGTGTGCGCCGGCCGTGGGCGGCGCGAGCCCGGCACGGGGCCGGGCGGCAGCGGGGAAGGGCCGGGGGCGGCCCGAGGCCGGGTGGCAGCGGGGAGGGGGCGGACATAGCCTGCGAGGGAGGGGGTGACGGCCGCCGCCGGACCGGCCGATCCCGCGGGGCCCGCGCCGCGGGCCCGCACGGCGAGAGGGTGAAGTGCCTTGAGCACCGACGAGGACACGCACGGAGACCCGGAAGCCGCGGAGGGCCCGGAGCCCGGGGCGGCCCGGGTGGGCCCCACACCCGACGGGGAGCCGACGTTCGCCCCGTACCACCACCCCGCCGCCGGATGGGGCGCCGCCAAGAGCGTGACGCGCTTCCTCCTGCGCGAGAAGGCGCTGGTGGACGGCCCGCGCGCGATCATGCGGATGAACCACGAGAACACCGGGTTCGACTGCCCCGGCTGCGCCTGGCCCGACGACACCAAGGGCCTGCACCTGGACATCTGCGAGAACGGGATCAAGCACGTCACCTGGGAGATGACCGGCAAGCGGGTGGGACGCGAGTTCTTCGCCGCCCACTCCGTGACCGAGCTCGCCGAGTGGAGCGACTACGACCTGGAGAACGAGGGCCGGCTCACCGAGCCGATGGTCTACGACCCGGCGTCCGACCACTACGCGCCGATCGCCTGGAAGGACGCCTTCGCGATCGTCGGGGAGGCGCTGCGCGGCCTGGACGACCCGAACCAGGCGTCGTTCTACACCTCGGGCCGGCTCGGCAACGAGGCCACGTTCCTCTACCAGCTCATGGCCCGCGAACTGGGCACCAACAACCTGCCCGACTGCTCGAACATGTGCCACGAGGCCAGCGGACGGGCCATGCAGGCGGCCCTGGGCACCGGCAAGGGCACCGTCGACCTCGCCGACTGGGAGACCGCCGACGCGCTCTTCGTCTTCGGGGTGAACGCCGCCTCCAACGCGCCCCGGATGCTGACCGCCCTCGCCTCCGCCCACGACCGCGGCGCCGCGATCGTGCACGTCAACCCGCTGGTCGAGGCCGCCGCCACCCGCACCATCGTCCCGCACGACTTCACCGACATGGCGCTGTTCAAGGCGACCAGGACCAGCACGCTCAACCTCCAGCCGCGGATCGGCGGCGACATGGCCCTGCTGCGCGGCATGGCCAAGGCGATCCTGGAGCGGTCCGCGACCGACCCCCGGGCCCTGGACCGGGAGTTCGTCGAACGCCACACCAGCGGCTTCGAGGAGTACCGCGCCCTGTGCGAGGCGACGCCCTGGGAGGAACTGGAGCGCCAGTCCGGACTGCCCCGGGCCGAGATCCTGGAGGCCGCGCGGGTGTACGGCGAGGCCGACCGCACCGTCATCAGCTGGTGCCTGGGCATCACCCAGCACGAGCACGGCGTCGACACCGTGCGGGAGATCGTCAACCTGCTGCTGCTCCGCGGCAACATCGGCCGGGAGGGCGCGGGCCCCTCCCCCGTCCGCGGCCACAGCAACGTGCAGGGCAACCGCACCTGCGGCATCGACCACCGCCCCACGGACGCGTTCCTCGACCGGCTCGCCGAGGTCTGCGGGATCGAGCCGCCGCGCGCCCACGGCCTCGACACCGTCCGCACCATCGAGGCGATGGCCCGCGGCGAGATCAAGGTCTTCGTCGGCATGGGGGGCAACTTCGCCCTCGCCGCGCCCGACACCCCCGTCACCTGCGAGGCCCTGCGCCGCTGCGACCTCACCGTCCAGGTCAGCACCAAACTGAACCGCAGCCACGTCGTCCACGGGCGCCGGGCCCTGATCCTCCCCTGCCTCGGCCGCACCGAGAAGGACCACCAGCGCAAGGGCGTGCAGAGCACCTCGGTCGAGGACTCGATGAGCATGGTCCACCTGTCGGTCGGCATGAAGCGCCCCGCCTCCTCCCACCTGCTCTCCGAACCCGCCGTCATCGCCGGCATGGCCCGCGCCGCGCTGCCCGGCAGCGCCACGCCCTGGGAGTGGTACGTCGAGGACTACGACCGCATCCGCGACACCATGGCCCGGGCCCTCGACGGCTTCGAGGACTTCAACCGCCGGGTGCGGCTGCCCCTGGGCTTCCGCATCAGACAGCCCGCCCGCGAGCTCGTCTTCCTGACGCCGTCCGGGCGGGCCGAGTTCTCCGCCGCCGCCCTGCCCGACGTCGTCCCGGCGCCCGGCACCCTCGCCCTGGGCACCATGCGCTCGCACGACCAGTGGAACACCACGATCTACTCCGACAACGACCGCTACCGGGGCGTCGAGAACCTGCGCACGCTCGTCTTCATGAACCGGGCGGACATGCGGGAGCGCGGGATCGCGGACATGGCTCCCGTCGACATCACGAGCACCGCGAGGGACGGCAGCCGGCGGTCCCTCACCGGCTACCTCGCCGTCCCGTACGACATCCCGCGCGGCTGCGCCGCCGGCTACATGCCGGAGATGAACGTGCTGTGCGCGCTCTCCGACTTCAGCACCCAGAGCGACCAGCCGATCATGAAGCACGTCAACGTCACGATCGGCCCCGCCGCCTGAACCCACCGGGACCACCGGCCCGCCGACGGGACACGCCCGGGATCGCCGGGTGGCCGCCCGGAGCCGCGGGGAAGGCGGCAGCGCCTTGGGGCGTCCGCCGCGCGCCGCCCGCGGCCGCCGGGGCGTCACGCCGCCGGCCCCCTCGGGGCTCAGGTGCCGGCGCCCACGCCGGCCGCGTCGTCCGCGGCGCCGGGCGCGGCAACGCCCTTGCGGACGGTGCAGTGGAGCGAGTCGTCGCGGACGTCGGCGACGAGGGTGTCGCCGGGCCCGGCCTCGCCGCCGAGGAGGAGGGAGGCGATGCGGTTGTCGAGTTCGGTCTGGATGGTCCGGCGCAGCGGGCGGGCGCCGAAGGCGGGCTGGTGGCCGTGGGCGACGAGGAGCTTCTTCGCTGCCTCGGTGACCTCCAGGGTCATGCCCTGGGCGTGGACGCGGTGCTTGCTGCGGTCCAGGAGGTGCTCGACGATCTCGGACAGGTCGTCCTCGGTGAGGCTGTGGAAGACGATGATGTCGTCGATGCGGTTGAGGAACTCGGGCAGGAAGCGCCCGCGCAGGTCCTCCATCAGCCGGTCCTTCAGCTCGGCCGCGTCGCCCTCGTGGGCGAGGATCCGGTGCGCGCCGATGTTGGACGTCATGATGACGACGCAGTGGCGGAAGTCGACCGTGCGGCCCTGGCCGTCGGTGAGGCGGCCGTCGTCGAGGATCTGCAGCAGCGTGTTGAAGACGTCCGGGTGTCCCTTCTCCACCTCGTCGAAGAGGACCACGCTGTACGGCTGGCGCCGGACCTTCTCGGTGAGCTGGCCGGCCTCCTCGTACCCCACGTATCCGGGCGGGGCGCCGACGAGCCGGGCGACCGTGTGCTTCTCCTGGAACTCGCTCATGTCGAAGCGGATCATGCGGTCCTCGTCGCCGAAGAGCAGCTCGGCGAGCGTCTTGGCGAGTTCGGTCTTGCCGACGCCGGTGGGGCCGAGGAAGAGGAAGGAGCCGACCGGGCGGTTCGGGTCCCCCATGCCGGCGCGGTTGCGGCGCACGGCCTCGGAGACGGCGGTGACCGCCTCGTCCTGGCCGACGATCCTGGCGTGCATCTCCTCCTCCAGGCGCAGCAGCTTCTCCTTCTCGCTGGCGGTGAGCTGGGAGACCGGGATGCCGGTGCGCCGGGAGACGATGTCGGCGATGTCGGAGGCGGTGACCGAGACGACGCCCTCGCGGCGCTCCTCGATGCCGGCGAGCTCGCCCTCCACGTCGGCGATCTGCCGCTTCAGGTCGGACGCCTTCTCGAACTCCTCGCCGGCGACGGCCTGGTCCTTCTCGCGGCGCAGCTTCGCCAGGCGGTCCTCCCGGCTGATCACCTCGGTGGAGCGCCCGGCGGCGCGGAGCCGGACGCGGGCGCCGGCCTGGTCGACGAGGTCGATGGCCTTGTCGGGCAGGAAGCGGTCGCTGACGTAGCGGTCGGAGAGCTCCGCCGCCGCGGTGAGGGCGCCGTCGGCGAAGCGGACCTGGTGGTGGGCCTCGTAGGCGTCCCGCAGCCCTTCGAGGATCTGCACGGTCTCCTCGACGGTCGGCTCGGGGACGAGGACCGGCTGGAAGCGGCGTTCGAGGGCGGCGTCCTTCTCGATGTGCTTGCGGTACTCGTCGATGGTGGTCGCTCCCACCAGCTGGAGTTCGCCGCGCGCGAGGGCCGGCTTGAGCATGTTTCCGGCGTCCATCGCGCCCTCGCCGGCGGCCCCCGCGCCGACGACCGTGTGGAGTTCGTCGAGGAAGAGGATGACCTCGCCACTGGCGTTCTGGACGTCCTCGATGACCTTCTTGAGGCGTTCCTCGAACTGTCCGCGGTACTGGGCGCCGGCGACCATCCCGGAGAGGTCGAGGGAGACGACGCGCTTGCCCTTCAGGGTCGCCGGGACCTCGTCCGCGACGATCCGCTGGGCCAGTCCCTCCACGATGGCGGTCTTGCCGACGCCGGGTTCGCCGATGAGCACCGGGTTGTTCTTGGAGCGGCGGGAGAGGATCTCGACGGTCTGCTCGATCTCCTCGGCGCGGCCGACGACGGGGTCGAGCCGGCCGGCCCTGGCCTCCTCCGTCAGGTCGCGGCCGTACTCGTCGAGGGTGGTGGCGGGTTCCTGCGGCTTCTGCGCGGCGGGGGCGGCGCCGTCGCCGCGGCCGGCCTGGTCCGTGAGGCCGCGGAGCTTGCGCACGTCCACGTCGTCGGCGTCCAGCAGCCGGCCGGCGCCGGCCTCGGGCTCCGCGAGGAGCGCGCCGAGGATGTGCTCGGGGCCGATGTACGAGACGCCGGCCGCCTGCGAGCGGGCGTAGGCGGCGGCGAGGGTGCGCTTGGCCGCCGGGGTGAGTCCCGGCTCCGAGGACGGTTCGCCGGACTCCCGGGGCAGCACCCGGTCGAGCTGGGAGGCGAGCGCGTCGGGGTCCACGCCGACCTGGGAGAGCAGCCGGCGGGCGGGGTCGACCTGGGTGGCCGCCCACAGGAGGTGTTCGGTGTCGAGGTCGGTCGTGCCGTCCTGGGCGGCCTTGCCGGCCGCGGTGTTGAGGAGGGTGTGCGACGACTCCGTCAGCAGCCTGCCGATCGGGACGCGCTGCACCGCCGGGGGCGACGACGAGGGCGACATGCCGAAGAACCGGTTCAGCATGTCGCTGAACGGATCGGACGGGCCAAAGGGAGAACCGAACGCCATCGACATGTCAGCTCCAGGAACGCGTGGGGGTCGCTCCCACTCAAACCCGGCCCCTCCGGGTCCGCAAACGGAGTCCCCGACACACCCGGACCACCCGAATCGTCCGCATTCGCGGCTCGGGGGCCGCGCCGGTCGACGATGACACCATGACCTCCCCGAACACCCCCGCCTCCCCGCCTCCCCCGGCCGCGCCGGACCCGCAGGTCCGTGCGGGGCGCCTGCTGAGGAACCCGAAGCTGTGGCTCGTGCCCGCGGTCCTCAGCGCCCTGGTCGCCCTGCTGCTCTCGCTCCTCTACACGGGCGGCGTCCTCAACCCGTCCGAGAGCCTGCGCGGACTGCCCGTCGCCCTCGTCGACGAGGACCGGGGCGCCCCGCTGCCGGGCCAGGGCGAGAACCTGGGCCGGCAGATCAGCGACGCGATCGTCTCGGCCTCCCGGGGGAAGGACTCCGTGGAGTGGCACCTGGTGAGCCGCGCGGAGGCCCAGGACTCACTCGCCTCGGGGAAGGTCTTCGGCGCGCTGGTCGTGCCCCCGGACTTCACCGCGACCGTCGCGGCCCTGACCACGAACCGGGCGACGCGACGGCCCACGCTCACCGTGCTGACCAACCCCGGCCTCGGCAGCCTCGGGTCGTCCCTGACGGCCCAGATCAACCAGAACGCCGCGCACCAGGCGTCGCTGACCATCGGCAAGCAGCTCTCGGCCACCGCCGCCGCGCCGACCACCCGGCTGCTGCTGGCCGACCCGGTCGCCGTCGTCACGCGTCCGGGGCACCCCATCGGCGCGCACAGCGGACTGGGCCTGACGGCGTTCTACTACACCCTGCTGCTCGTCCTCAGCGGCTTCATCGGCGGGAACCTCGTGAACACCGGGGTCGACACCGCCCTCGGCTACGCGGACAGCGAGCTCGGCCCCTGGCACACGCGCCGGCCGACCGTGCCGGTCAGCCGCACCCAGACCCTCGTCCTGAAGATGGTCATGACGGCCGGGATCGCGCTCCTGACGACGACGCTCGTCATGGTGGCGACGATCGCGCTGCTCGGCATGGACGCCTCGCACCAGCCGCTGCTGTGGATCTTCTCCTTCTGCGCGACGGTCGCCGTCGGCCTCGGCGTCCAGGCCATCAACGCGGCCTTCGGCGGGATCGGCCAGCTCGTCTCGATGTTCGTCTTCATCGCGCTGGCACTGCCCTCCTCCGGGGCCACCGTGCCCCTGGAGGCCACGCCCGGCTTCTACCGCTTCCTCGGCGTCTTCGAGCCGATGCACCAGCTCAGCGCCGGTGTCCGGGCGATCCTCTACTTCGACGCGCAGGCCGACGCCGGACTCGCCCGGGGCTGGATCATGATCGCGATCGGCACGGCGGCCGCCCTGCTCTTCGGCTTCGGCATGACCCGCTACTACGACCGCAGGGGCCTCGCCCGGCTCACCCCGCAGCCGGCCTGACCGGCCGGCCCGCAGCCGCCCGCTACTCCCACTCGTCCCACGGCGGCTCGGTCTCGTCGTCGGCGAAGAGCGGCGGCCCGTCGTCGTGCGGCACGGAGGACCGCCCCGCCGGAGCGGCACCGGAAGGCCCGGCGGACGCGGCGGGCCCGGCCGGGGCGGGTACCGGACCCGTGGGGGCGGGCGCGGCGGGGTCGCCCGCCGGGGCGGCGGGGGCCTCGCACGCGGCCAGGGCGGCGAGGACGCCCTCGGCGTACTTGGTGAGCTTGGCCTCGCCGACACCGCCGACGGTGCCGAGCTCCTCGGCCGTCGTGGGGAAGAGGGTGGCGATCTCGCGGAGGGTCGCGTCGTGGAAGACGACGTACGCCGGGACGCCCTGCTCGCGGGCGGTCGCGGCCCGCCAGGCGCGGAGCGCCTCGAAGACCGGGACGGCGGCGGCCGGCAGGTCGACCGGCACCCGGGCGCCCTTGCCCGAGCGCGCGCCGGACTCCTTCCGGGACGCCGGGGCGGGGGCCTTCTCCTTGCGCAGGGCGACGGTGCGGCGTCCGCCGAGGACCTCGCCGCTCTGCTCGGTGAGGACCAGCGTGCCGTAGTCGCCCTCGACGGCGAGCAGGCCCTGGGCGAGCAGCTGGCGGACCACGCCGCGCCACTCCGCGGTGCCCAGGTCGGCGCCGACCCCGAACACCGACAGTCCGTCGTGGTCGAACTGGATGACCTTGGCGGTCCGCTTGCCCTGGAGGATGTCGATGATCTGGCCGGCGCCGAACTTCTGGCGCCGCTCCTTGGCCAGCCGCCAGATCGTGGACAGCAGCTTCTGGGCCGCGACGGTGCCGTCCCAGGACTCGGCCGGCGTCAGACAGGTGTCGCAGTTGCCGCAGGGCTCGCCCGACTGGCCGAAGTAGGCCAGGAGCCGCACCCGGCGGCAGTCGACCGTCTCGCAGAGCGCGAGCATGGCGTCCAGGTGCATGCCGAGGCCGCGGCGGTGCGCCTCGTCGCCCTCGGAGCCGTCGATGAGCTTGCGCTGCTGGACGACGTCCTGGAGGCCGTACGCCAGCCAGGCCGTGGCCGGCTCGCCGTCACGGCCGGCGCGGCCGGTCTCCTGGTAGTAGCCCTCGACGGACTTCGGCAGGTCGAGGTGGGCGACGAAGCGGACGTCCGGCTTGTCGATGCCCATGCCGAAGGCGATCGTCGCGACGACCACGACGCCGTCCTCCCGCAGGAAGCGGGCCTGGTTGGCCGCGCGGGCGCGGGCGTCCATGCCGGCGTGGTAGGGCACGGCGTCGATGCCGTGCTCGACGAGCGAGGCGGCGGTCTTCTCCACCGAGGAGCGCGAGAGGCAGTAGACGACACCGGCGTCCCCGGCGTGCTCGGTCCTGATCAGTTCGAGCAGCTGCTTGAGCGGGTTGTTCTTGGGGACGATGCGGTACTGGATGTTGGGCCGGTCGAAGCCGGCGACGAAGTGCCGGGCGTCCTCCAGGCCGAGCCGGGCGGCGATCTCGGCGTGGGTGGCCTCCGTCGCCGTCGCGGTCAGCGCGATCCGCGGCACCTTCGGCCAGCGCTCGTGCAGCATGGACAGGGCGAGGTAGTCGGGGCGGAAGTCGTGGCCCCACTGGGCGACGCAGTGCGCCTCGTCGATGGCGAAGAGCGACACCGTGCCCCGGTCGAGCAGCCGCTGGGTGCCCTCGGTCCGCAGCCGCTCGGGGGCGAGGTAGAGCAGGTCGAGCTCGTCGGCGAGGAACGCCTGCTCGACGGCCTGCCGCTCGTACGGGTCCTGTGTCGAGTTGAGGAAGCCGGCGCGCACGCCGAGCGCCCTGAGCGCGTCCACCTGGTCCTGCATCAGGGCGATCAGCGGCGAGACCACCACGCCCGTACCGGCCCTGACCAGGGCCGGGATCTGATAGCAGAGCGACTTGCCGCCGCCGGTCGGCATGAGGACGAGCGCGTCGCCGCCGCCGACGACCTGCTCGATGATCTCCTGCTGCTCGCCCCGGAAGGAGCTGTATCCGAAGGTGCGCTGCAGCACCCGCTCGGCGTCGGAGATATCGGTGGATGCGTCGGAGAGGACCATTCCCGAAGCCTATCCGGCCGGGCGGACACCCCGGGCCCGTCCACCGGGACCTGTGGACGAAGGGGCCCCGGGAGGCAACTGCCCGGGCCTTCCGCACGTCCTTCCGTACGGCACGCGTCGGCCGACGCGACGCCCGTGGACCGGGTAGCCCGGGCAACGCGACCAGTGGACAGCGGACAGGACACGCCATGAGCGACAAGGCCCGGACCCTCTTCGACGCGCTCGACCTCGACCGGGACGGCACGCTGACCCGGGCCGAGGTGATCACCGCCCTGCGGGCCAAGGGCCCGACGCTGGCGGCGCACGGCGTGATCCCGGTCTGGGGCGTCGGCGACGACGACGCGTCCTCGGCGCTCTTCGACGAGGCCGACCGGAACGGGGACCGGGTCCTGACCTTCGAGGAGTTCGCCGCGCTCGTGAACCGCCGCTTCGGCTGGGCGCCCGCGTCCTGAAACCGCCGGTCGCCTGCCGCCGCCGACTACCGGGCCGGCGGCCCCGGCGTCCCTACGCTCCTGGCTCACTTCCCCAGAGAAACAGGAGCACGCCATGGAGAACCCCACCCGCAAGGTCGCCGCGGCCGGAGCGGCCGCGCTGCTGGCCGCCGGCCTCGTCGTCACCGGTGCCGGTGCGGCGGCCGCGTCCGACGCCGCGACCCCGCGCATCACCTCGTCGTCCCAGCTCAAGGACGGCATCCTGCTCGCCGCGGCCCTCGACCGGGAGTCCGGGGCGGAGCCGCTGAGCCAGAGCGTCGGCGGCCGGGTGGCGGGGCTGGGCACCCAGTCCGGCACCTGCTGAGCCGGAGGTGACCACCGTGGGCGGGAACGAGTCCCCCAAGACCTGGTGCCCCAGCGGCGACGCGCACGCGCCCGAGTCCGTCGTCCTGGGCGTACGGTCCGGGCAGGACGGCCGGGTCGTGTACCTGGCCGATCCGGTACCGGCGTCCGAGGCCCTGGCCGAGGTGCCGGAGGGCGTCGAGCCGCGGCGCATCCTGCGCTTCGCCTCGCACTGCGTCAGCGACTGCCTGAACCGCAGGGGCGACGACTGCACGCTCGTGGAGCGGGTGCTGTACCGGCCCGCCGCACAGGAGGACGGCCACGTCCCGCGGTGTCACCTCCGGGCACGGTGCCAGTGGTGGCAGCAGACCGGAGTGGCCGCGTGCGCGCGCTGCCCCGCCGTCTCCACCCGGCACCTCGCCGACGACGCGCTGGCCGAGCTGGTCGCCGATCCGGCCACGACGCCCGAGCAGCTCGACGAGTGGATCGCGGCGGCCGGCTGAGCACGGCCGCCGGTGCGCGCGCCGGCACGAGGAAGGTCCCCGGACGTTTCGTCCGGGGACCTTCCTCGTGTCCGGGGTCCCGCCGCCGCCCTCACGGGACCCCGCGGATGTCGCGCTCCGACAGGCGGTTCACCCGCGGCGACGGCGTGGTCAGCTCGCCGTGGACGGCCACGGCAGCCGCGTACCCCCGGTCGACGGGGATGTCGAGGAGCGTCCAGCCGGCCGGGGGCAGCGGGCCCTCGGGGCTGCCGGAGCCGACGTAGTCGGCCGCCGGGTCCCGGCCGAGACCGGTCCCCAGACCCTTGAGGTACGCCTCCTTGCGGGTCCACAGCCGGGCCAGCGCCCGGGGCCGGCGCGGGGGAGGCAGTGCCTCGATCTCGCGCTGTTCGGCCGGGTGGAGCATGGCCGCGAGCTCCGCGGCGCCGCCCGGGTCGGCGACGAGGTCGACGTCGACGCCGATGGGGGCGACGGCGGTGCCCACCAGGACGAGGTCGCCGCGGTGGGAGAGCGAGAAGTGCAGCCCGCGGGTGGCCCCGAGGACGGTGGGCCGTCCGTGCGGGCCGCCGCAGCACGGGCAGGTCTCCCGGCCGTAGCGGATGTCCTGGGGGAGCATGTCGAGGTAGGTGCCCAGCAGGCGGCGGAGCGCCAGATGGGCGGCGGTGAAGCGGACCCGGTCCTCCGCGTACGCCAGTCCGGCGGCGCGCTGCCGCTCGTCGGCGTCCAGCACGGCCGTGTCGAGGCCGGTGCCCCGGGCGTCGGAGACCCTGAGCAGCCACAGGTCGAGAGACCCGGGCCGTGGCAGGTCGCGCGGCGGCGGCGCGGGGGCGGGCAGCAGCAGGCCGCTCGCGGAACTCCTGGAACCGCTTCTGGGATCACTCACGGGACCCCTCCTGTTCGGTGACGGATGCGCGGACGCGGATGGCCGTCGGGACGGATCAGCCTTGTTCGGGGGTGGCGTACCGGGATGCCCGCCGCGGGGGCGCGGCGGGCTCCTCGGACTTCTCGGGGGTGCCGGAGGCCGCCGGGCCGGCCGGCTCCGTGGACGCGGCGGACGCGAGGGCGGCCACCGGCTCGGGGGGCTCGGCGGGGTCGCCGGGCGGTTCGGTGGGCAGGTCGCGGCGGCCGCGCAGCGGGCCGGCCAGGAGCAGGACGGAGCTGACGGCGAGACCGGCGGTGAGCAGCCAGAGCGCGGGACGCAGTCCGAGCACCCCGCCGAGCACGCCGCCGAGGAGCGAACCGACGGGGATGGCGCCGAAGTTGGCGACGGACACGCTCGCGGTGATCCGGCCGAGGAGCTGCGGCGGGCAGTACGTCTGCCGGAAGGCGCCCTGGATGACGTTGGCGGAGACCACGCCGAGGGCGAGGACGGCGCCGCCCAGGGGCAGCAGGACGACCCGCCAGCCCGGTTCGGCGAGCGGGATGAGCAGGCCGAAGGGGGCGGTGGCGAACTTGCACAGGAGCATGCCGCGGGCGGTGCCGAAGCGCCGGGCGATGGGGGTGGCGACGACGGCGCCGAGCAGCCCGCCGACGCTGCTGCCCGCGAGGAGCCAGCCCACGGCGGCCTCGCCGACGTGGAGTTCGCGGACGAGGAAGACCGTCAGGATGGCCTGGTAACCGGTGAGCAGCAGGTTGGTGACGGTGCCGTAGGTGGTGAGGACGCGCAGGTAGGGGTCGCGGACGGTGTGCCGCAGTCCCTCCGCGACGTCCTTGCGCAGGGCGGTGGGATGCTCGGGCTTCTTCGGCGGCGGCTCGGTGGCGCGGATGCCGAGGAGGCAGA
The DNA here is from genome assembly GCF_055584185.1 of Streptomyces sp. NPDC104202. Classification (NCBI taxonomy): domain Bacteria; kingdom Bacillati; phylum Actinomycetota; class Actinomycetes; order Kitasatosporales; family Streptomycetaceae; genus Streptomyces; species Streptomyces sp. NPDC104202. The sequence continues at coordinate 74,428 of NZ_JBVJMN010000039.1, forward strand.
GAGTGGAGGCGAGGAAGGTCGCGGCGTCGGCGAGCAGTCCGGTGACGGCGCCGAACACCCCGGCCAGGACGCCGCCGCCGCCGAGCCCGGCGAGCTGCGCCGCCGACTCGCTGCCCTGGAGCTTGGCGTTGGCCTCGGTGAGGTGCTCGCGGCTGACGACGAACGGCAGGTAGACGCGGTAGGCGATGGAGAAGAAGACGTTCGCGAGACCGGTGAGCAGCGAGACGACGAGCAGCTGGCCCATGGTGAGGACGTCGAGCCAGGCCGCGGCGGGCACGCTGAGCAGGAGGACGAGCGAGGCGACGTTGCAGGCCACCATGAGGGGCCGCCGGGGCAGCCGGTCGACCCAGGCGCCGGCCGGCAGGCCGATCAGGAGCCAGGGCAGCCATGCGGCGGCGGCCAGGGCGCTGACCCAGAAGGTGCTCGCGTCCAGGGTGACCACGGCCACCAGCGGCATGGCGACGCCGGTGATGTTGCTGCCGAAGCGGCTGGTGGTCTCCCCCGCCCACAGCAGCCGGAAGTCGCGCTGCCGCAGCAGTCCGGACCGGGGCCGTGCGCTCATCGGTCCGCCACCACCTTGGCGACGGCGGTGTCGAGCCGTTCGGCGGCGTCGGCCCAGCGGGCCCGCCGGGCGTCCGACTCGGCGGTGAGGCGGTCCAGTTCGGCGTGCGCGCGGGCCAGGGCGGCGGTCTGCGCGGGGTCGCCGGGGCCGCCGCCGTGGGCGCAGGCGGCGGCGACGGTCTCGGGGTCGAGCCAGTCGGCCGGGTAGCCGGCGGCGGCGGGCGCGATGCCCGGGTGGGCGCGGGCCGCGTCGGACAGGGGGGTGCCGCCGTCGAGGGCGGCGAGGACGGTCTCGCCGACCAGGTGGTGGGCGGTGCGGAAGGGGGTGCCGTCGACGACGAGGCGTTCGGCGAGGTAGGTCGCCGAGGTGAGGCCCTCCCGCGCGCGCTCGCGCATCCGTTCCCGGTCGGGTTCGGCTCCGGCGACGACGAGCCGGAGCAGGGTGACGGCCTGGGTGGTGTCGGCGAGGCCGGGCCACAGGTGGCGCACGGCTTCGGTGCCGACGGCGATGGCGTTGGTGTAGCCGGCGGTGGACATGGACGCGGCGGCGCCGGTGAATCCGGCGAGGGCGGCCGTCGAGCGGCCCTGGATGTGTTCGAGGAGGAAGGGGTTGCGCTTCTGCGGCATCATCGAGCTGGACCCGACGAGGTCGTCGGCCATCCGCAGCAGCCCGAACTCCTCCGTGGTCCACCAGGTGAGGTCGCGGGCCACCCGGGCGAGGAGCACGCCGAGGACGGCGGCGGACGAGAGCATCCGCAGGACGAAGTCGCGGGAGGCGACGGCGTCGACGGAGTTCGGCGCGGCGGCGGTGAAGCCGAGGAGTTCGGCGGTGCGGTCGGGGTCGACGGGTACGGAGGTGCCGCCGACGGCGCCGGCGCCGAGCGGGTTGACGTCGATCTCCCGGCCGGCGTCGAGGAGCCCCTCCAGGGAGCGCAGCACCGCGCCGGCGGTGCCGGTGAGGTAGTGGCCGTAGCTGACGGGGACGGCGGGCTGGCCGTGGGTGTACGCGGGCATGGTGACGTCCCGGTACGCCTCGCCCTTCTCCAGCAGGACGCGGGCCAGTGCGGCGACCTCGTCGAGGAGTGCGGCGTAGGGGCCGCGCACCTTGAGCCGTACGGTGGTGGCGTTGAGGTCGTTGCGGGAGCGCCCGGTGTGCAGGACGCCGCCGGTCTCCTGGCCGAGCCGGTCGACGAGCCAGCCCTCGTACGCCAGGTACAGGCCGCGGGGCATGGGGCGGTCGCGGACGGGGGCGAAGTCCTCGGCGCGCAGGGCGTCGACGGTGTCGAGGAGCGCGCCGGCGCGGGCGGTGTCGACGATGCCGCGTTCGGTGAGCATCACCAGGTGGGCGCGGTCGACCTCGCTGATCAGCCGCAGTTCGCCGCCGACGGGGTCGCCGCCGTCGGGCCGGTACTGGTCGTAGACGATGCGGTGGGCGCGCGGGTCGAGCCCGGTGCGCAGCCGTCCGGTGTCGACGCCGGCCTCCCGGCCGCCGTCGGCGGCCGGGTCCGACGCGTCGCTGACGCCGGTCATACCGGCAGCACCTCCTTGACGACGGGGGCCGCCAGCGGCTCCAGCGCGCCGGCGAGGGCGGCGAGGGCGGTCACGGCGGCCTCGGCGGTCCGCTCGGGGGTCGCGCCGGCGGCGATGACGTGGCCGACCCGGCCGCGGAAGTCCTCGGCGGGTTCGACGCGGGTGCCGGCCGGGCGGTACAGGGCGGTGTCGACGACGTCGGGCACGGCCCCGGCGGCCGCCTCGGCGGCGGTGACGTCGGCGAGGACGCTCTCGGCACCGGCGGTGAGGAAGCGGATGGAGGCCGCGCCGGCGGCGTCCGCCGCGGGGCGGGTGAGGTCGACGTCCTCGCCGAGCGCTGCCCGGACCTGCGCGCCGACCAGGTCGACGCCGCGGGCGCGGCGCACGAGTTCGGGGATCATCCCGCCGGCCAGCCGGGGGTTGACCTCGATGACGCGGGCCACGTCGCCGTCGAGCCGGAGCTCGACGTGGGCGGCGCCCCAGCCGAGGCCGAGGGCCTTGACGGCGTGGACGGCGCTGTCGACGAGTGCGGCGGCCTGGGCGGCGGGCAGGAGCGCGGGGACGTCGTGGCCGGTCTCGACGAAGACCGGGGGCGCGCCGACGTGCTTGGCGACGGTGACGACGGCGTCCTCCCCGAAGACCTCCACGGAGAACTCGCGGCCCGTCAGGTACTGCTCGACGAGGACGACTCCGGGGGTGCTGAGGCCGCGCTCGTTGACGGTGGCGGCGAGCAGGACGCCCGCGTGCCCGGCGACCTCGTCGCGGTCGCGGCAGAGGCGTACGCCCAGGCTCCCCGAGCCCTGGACGGGCTTGACGACGACCGGGCCGCCGAGCCACTGGGCGGCGGCGAGCGCCTCGGCGACGTCGCCGGCCACCGAGAAGAGGGGTACGGGGACCCCGGCGGCGGCCAGGGCGCGCCGCTGGAGGGACTTGTCGCGGCAGGCGCGCACGGCATCGGCGGAGGGGCCGTGCAGGCCCAGCCGCCGGGCGAGGTCGGCGGCCGTGGCCACGTAGTACTCGGAGCTGGAGAGCACGCCGGCGATCGGAGCGCGGGCCGCGAGGGCGGTCACGGCGGCCCACAGGGCGTCGGCGTCGGCGGTGTCGACGACGACGGTGCGCAGGTCGTCCTCGGCGGCGTAGGGGTAGCGGCCGGGGTCGGCGGCGAGCAGTACGGGCTCGGCGCCGAGGGCGCGGGCCCGCTGGGCGAACTGGCGTCCCGTGCCGGTGGTGTTGGACTCGACGAGCAGCAGTTGGGGGGTGCTCATGCCTGGACCTCCGGCGTCATCACGTCGTCGAAGCCGCGCCGGGCCCAGACCAGGCGGGTCCAGGAGCCCGGGGCGTCCAGCGGGTGGTCGACGGTGACGGGGCCGCCGGGGGTGGGGGCGGGCTCGATGCCCTGCTCGCGGAGCCACTCGGCGTGGTAGACGGTGGACTGGTAGCGGTAGCCCTCGTCGGGGAGCACCATGACGACCTTGCTGCCGGGGTTGCGCGCGGCCCACCAGGAGGCGACCTGGAAGGAGGCGCCGCTGGTGGGGCCCATGAACAGGCCGTGGTTGCGGAAGAGTTCGTGGGTGGCGTGGAAGGCCTCGGGGGCGGTGACCCAGTGCACCTCGTCGTAGGCGCTGTGCTTGACGTTGCCCGGGTGGATGCTGCTGCCGAGACCGCGCAGGGTGCGCGGGCCGTCGGGGGTGCCGAAGATGATCGACCCGTGGGTGTCGACGCCGACGAGGTGCAGGGCCGGGTCGGCGGGGCGCAGGGCGGCGGCGAGGCCGCCGGTGGAGCCGCCGGAGCCGACCGGGCCGACGAGGCAGTCCACGGAGCCGACGGTCTCGCCGATCAGGTCGGCGACCACGGCATAGGCACCGGGGTTGTCGGGGTTGTCGTACTGCCCGGGGACGAAGCTGTCGGGGTGGAGCCGCTGGAGCTCCGCGACGCGGGCGAGACGGGCGCCCTGGATGCCGCCGGGCTGGCCGGCGTACTCGACGATCTCGACGTCGGCGCCGAGCATCTCCAGGCGGTTGCGCAGGTCGCGGTCGATGGCGGAGTCGCCGACGATGGTCAGGTCGTAGCCGCGGAGCCGGCAGACCATCGCCAGGCCGAGGGCGAAGGTGCCGGAGGAGGTCTCGATGACGCGGGTGCCGGGGCGCAGCACGCCGGCGGCCTCGGCGCGGTCGACGATGTAGCGCGCGGGCAGCAGCTTCATCAGGCTGAACGCGGCGGCGTAGAGGTTGTCGGTCACCTGGATGATGCGGGGCAGTTCGGTGGCGTCCACCACCGAGTCGTGCAGCTTGACGGCGCCCGCGATCGTGGTCGTAGTCATGTCAGTCACCCGTCGTGAAGATCCACTGCTCGTGGATGCCGATGTTGTGCAGCAGTCGCTGGGCGTGCTCGGTGCGGGCCTCGACCTCGGGGTCGTCGCGGTCGTAGAGGAGGCCGGCGATGTCGCCGCTGTGCGCGGTCTGGATGCCGAGGGCCCCGGTCTCGCGGACGATGGTCCGGAGGCCGTCGAGGCGCGGGATGGGCAGATGGCGCTGGTTGATGTCGGTGCTGGCGGTGGCGACGGCGCCGACAAGGGCGACGTCCTTGGTGTGGATGGCCTCGCGCAGCATCACCTGGAGGTCGGCGAAGAGTCCCAGCTCGGCGGCGCCGTACTCGGCGGGAGGGAAGGCCAGGGTGTCGACGCCCTTGCCCTCGTTCTCGGGCCGCGAGCCGAAGCCGAGGACCCGCACGGCGGGCATGCGGTAGCCGAAGTCCTCGATGACCTTGCCCTCGCGCTGGGCGAAGAGGACCGAGCTCTCGTTGAACATCAGGGAGTCGGACGCGGTCTCGGCGCGCACCGCGATCCGCGCGATCTCCTCGGCGGGCAGCGGGCTCACCAGGGCGTCCTGGACGGCCCAGACCGCGGCCAGCACGTCGCTGGTGGAGGAGCCGAAGCCCCGGCAGAGCGGGACGTCGCCGGTGAGTTCGAGGTGCCCGCCGACCGGGCCCTCGCCGGGCGGGACGCACGCCTCGGCGGTGAGCTGCGCGGCGCGCATCGCCTTGGTCTTCCAGGCCGGGGAGACGGTCAGCTCCTCGCCCCGCGCGGGGATGAACGAGGCCCGGGTCGTGTAGACCGTGCAGGGCAGCGTGACCAGCCCCCGGGTCGGCTGGCCCCGGTGCGGAAAGACGCCCTGGAGAATTTCGCCGTGATGTATGGGGGCCGAGGCGACACCGACCCGCCAACCGGAATGATCCACCATGTCCTTGACTTCCTCTGCGGGCCGGACCGCACCACTCACGGGGCCTGGCCGATCGTGCGGACATCCCCAACGCTAGGCAGCGCCGCGACGCCGACCCGGCTGGTCAGGCGGCAGTATGCGGGCAGTTAGCCGGGGCGATGCGGGCAGGGGGCGTGAAGGCGCTACGGACGGCGGGCGGGCGCGGTGCGGCGGCGGGCCGCCGTCGGACGGACCGGGCGGGAACGCGCGGGGGGGGGGGGGGGGGGGGGGGGGGGGGGGGGGGGGGGGGGGGGGGGGGGGGGGTTTTTCTGTTCTCCGTGGGGTGGGGGCGAGGTT